>NZ_DURI01000092.1 GCF_012837295.1 Corynebacterium sp.
CGACGCAGATCGCGCCGGCGGCGACCGGATACGACCGGGACGCGGACGCCGGGGCAGACGCCGACCGCACCGACCTCACCGTCCGCACGGACCGCCACGACGATGCCCTCCTCGACGACGGCACCTACGCGGACGGCACCACGGCCGCCCCCGTGGTCGGCACGGCGGGTGCGGCGACCGTTGCCGATGCCGACGACCGCGATTTCCGCGACGAAGACGAGGACGGCCGCGCCCTCGACCCCCGACGCGGCACCCTCGACTTCGGCCTGCTGCTGCTGCGCCTCGGAGTCGGCGGCATGCTGCTGATGCTCGGCCTGGCCACGTTCTTCCAGTTCGGCGGCGCCCCGGGCATCGGCGCGCTGGAGGCGCAGTTCGCGGACAACGGCTACAACTTCGCGGGCATCATCGCGGTGGCCATCCCGACTGTGCAGGTCATCGCGGGCGGTCTGCTGGTCCTCGGCTTGGCGACGCCCCTCGGCGCCGCCCTCGCACTGGCGATTTCCGCGTTCCTCACCATGTTCGAGGTCGCCGTCGGCGACTCCGGCTGGAACGTCCTGGCCGCCGGCGCCGAGCCCGTGCGCCTGCACCTGGCGCTGACCGCGGCCGCCCTGGCGCTGCAGTTCACCGGCCCCGGCCGCTACGGCATCGACTTCAGCCGCGGCTGGGCGCGACGCCCGCTGGCGAGCTCCTGGATCTTCTGCATCCTGGCCATCGCCGCGGCCGTCGGTCTCTGGTACCTGGTCTCCGGCCAGCTGCCCTTCGTGGACACGACGACCGGCGCCACCGCCTGATCCGGCGCCGCCCCGACAGGGCCCTTCCCGCTTGACGACGAGCTCGCGGGGAGGGCCCTTCGCCGTGCCCTCCCGCACAAAGGGGGCATGGAGCCCAACGAGTTCAACGACCGCGACGGCCGCAGGCGCGAGCAGGCCGCGGCGGTCATCTCGGTTGGCCTGGGACGTGGCTTCCAGGCCACCATCGCCGCGGCCATCACTGCATCCGTCACGGCGACGGGGTTGTGGGCCGTGGGCGTGGTCAGGGCCGGGAATCTCGAGGACTCCCTGGTCACGCTGCTGTTCGTGGGCATCGGCATGATGCTCGGCCTGATCGTTGTCGGCGGCATCGCGGCCGCCGCGGGCCAGGGCATGCGGAGCCGCCGCGGGCGACGGTGACAACGGGCCACGCTGGCCGTCGTCAAGCGAAAAAGCCACCCCTCGAAACGAGGGGTGGCTTTCGTCGTGCAGGGCCGATTAATCGACGATGCGCACGGCACCCTTGTCGGCGCTGGAGGCCATCTTGGCGTATGCGCGCAGGGCCTTGGTCACCTTGCGCGGGCGCTCCTTGTGCGGGGTGAAGGGCTTGTCGCGGGCGAGCTCCTCCTCGCGGCGGCGGGCCAGCTCGGCGTCGTCGACCTGGATCTCCAGGCGGCGCTCGGAGACGTCGATGTACACCGGGTCACCGTCGCGGACCAGGGCGATGTCGCCGCCGGCCGCGGCCTCGGGGGAGACGTGGCCGATGGACAGGCCCGAGGAACCGCCGGAGAAGCGGCCGTCGGTGACCAGGGCGCACTTCTTGCCCAGGCCGGCGCCCTTGATGAACGCCGTCGGGTGCAGCATCTCCTGCATGCCCGGGCCGCCCGAGGGGCCCTCGTACAGCACGAACAGGACCTCGCCGGGCTGGAGCGTGCGGGTGAGGATCACCGACACCGCCTCCTCCTGGCTCTCCACGACGCGGGCGACGCCCTCGAAGTGGAACTGATCCTCGGTGATGCCGGCGGTCTTGAGCACGGCGCCGTCGCGGGCGATGTTGCCGCGCAGGACGCACAGGCCGCCCTCCTTGGTGTGCGCGTGCTCCACCGAGTGGATGCAACCGTTCTCGGCGTCGACGTCGAGGGACTCCCAGCGGTTGTCCGTGGAGAACGGCTCCGTGGTGCGCACGCCGCCGGGCGCGGCGTGGAACAGCTCGATGGCCTCGTCGGTGGCCTTGCCGCCGCGGATGTCCCAGTCGTCGAGCTGCTCGGCCAGCGACGGGGCGTGGACCGAGTTGGCGTCCATGTTGAGCAGGCCGCCGCGGCGCAGCTCGCCCATGATGGCGGGGATGCCGCCGGCGCGGTGCACGTGCTCCATGTAGTAATCCGAGTTCGGCGCGACCTTCGACAGGCACGGCACGTTGCGGGAGATCTCGTCGATGTCGGCGAGGTCGAAGTCGATCTCGCCCTCCTGGGCGGCGGCGAGGATGTGCAGCACCGTGTTGGTGGAACCGCCCATGGCCACGTCGAGGGTCATGGCGTTGACGAACGCGTCGCGGTTGGCGATGTTGCGCGGCAGCACCGTCTCGTCGCCGTCGCGGTAGTAGCGGTTGGCCAGGTCGACGATCAGCTCGCCGGCCTTGGTGAACAGGTCGCGGCGGGCGACCTGGGTGGCCAGCGTCGAACCGTTGCCCGGCAGCGACAGGCCGAGGGCCTCGGTCAGGCAGTTCATCGAATTGGCGGTGAACATGCCGGAGCAGGAACCGCAGGTCGGGCAGGCGGAACGCTCGATGTCGAGCAGCTGCTCGTCGTCGACCTTGTCGTCGGCCGACGCCGAGATCGCGGAGATCAGGTCCGAACCGGGCTTGACGACGCCGTCGACGACCACCGAGAAGCCGGACTCCATGGGGCCGCCGGAAACGAACACGACGGGGATGTTCAGGCGCAGCGCCGCGTTGAGCATGCCCGGGGTGATCTTGTCGCAGTTGGAGATGCACACCAGGGCGTCGGCGGTGTGGGCGTTGACCATGTACTCGACGGAGTCGGCGATGATCTCGCGGGACGGCAGCGAGTACAGCATGCCGTCGTGGCCCATGGCGATGCCGTCGTCGACGGCGATGGTGTTGAACTCGCGCGCGACGCCGCCGGCGGCCGTGACGGCCTCCGCGACGATGTCGCCGACGTCCTTGAGGTGCACGTGGCCCGGCACGAACTGGGTGTACGAGTTCGCGATGGCGATGATCGGCTTGCCGAAGTCGCTGTCGGTCATGCCGGTGGCGCGCCACAGCGAGCGGGCGCCCGCGGCGTTGCGGCCGGCGGTGGTGACCTTGGAACGAAGGGGGATCATGGCTGCCCCATTCCTCTCTGGTTGGCGGCGATGTCCCCCCATCATAAACCCCCGCAACCTTTCGCGTCCCATCGGGCGGGCTTGCGTGTCCACTATGTGGACATTGCGCCAATGGGATGCGCGATTGCGGGGGATTGCTTCGCGACGGCCGCGCGGATCAGGAGCGGCGGGGCTCGTCGGCTCCGGCGTCGGCGTCGGCGTCGATGTCGTTGGAGTGCTTGGCCTCGTGCTCCGCGTACTCCGCCTTCGACATCTTCACGGAGTTGCCCTCGCGGTCGAAGATCTCGATCTTGTCGTCGTCGGCCAGACGGGCCGGGGTGACGGGGTCGGGGATGCGGCCCTCGGTGGCCTCGCTCAGCGCCGGCAGGGAATTGAAGGAGATGGCGGGAAGCGCGAAACGGACGTCATCGTCCTCCGAGTCCTCCTTCGAACGGCCCACCGCGAAGGCACGGCCCCGCTTGTCGAAGAGGATGCCGCGGAAGCGATTCCACGGCAGCGATCGGCGGCCGCCGGCCAGGTAGACCGCGGTGATGCCGCGGGAGCTGACGGTGGTGCGGACCCGCATGATCCACAGTCCGTAAATCAGCGGGAACAACAGCAGCGGGGTCAGCCACAGCGAAAAGCCCATGCCCACGATCGCCAGGAACACCAGGAAGATGACCGCCAGGAAGTGCGTCTTCTGCGGGCGGAAACGGGTGGTGGGCAGCGTGCTGGACCGATCGGTGCTCATGGGGGGACATTGTAGGGGGCCGGGGTGTGCGCCGGGCACTCGGCATGGCCCCTAGTTCGTCGTCGCGTCTCCGGTGCCCGAGTCCGTCCCGGTTCCCGCACCCGTGTCGGCACCAGCGCCCGTTCCCGTGCCCGTGCCCGTTCCGGAGTCCGTCCCGGTGCCGGTGCCCGAACCGGTGTTGCCGGAATTTCCGGTGTTTCCGGTGCCGGTGCCGGAATCGGTTCCCGTTCCGGAGCCGGTGCCCTGGTCGGTGCGGCCGCCGTCCTGCTGTAGCGGAGCCTCGGCCGGGGTCGTCGGCGCCGTCGTCGCGCGATCCGCTCCGGGCCCTTCTCCGGCCGCGCCCTCGCCGGTGGCATCCCCGGCCGTCTCGTCCGCGTCGGAATCGTCGCCCGTGAATCGGCTCGGCGCCAACCAACCGGCGACGCCCTCCTCGCCCTCGCCGGGCTCCACCGTGGCCAGGTTGAGCATGCCCAGGATCATGAGGGCGACGATCATCACGACGGTCGACGGGCGCGCGCGGCCGCCGGCCGACAGCACCCGGCGCACGCGCTGGCGCTTGGAGACCTTCTGCTCGGGGGAGGCGGCGACCGTATCGGCGACCTTCGTTTCGGCGAGCGCGTCCCCGTCCGCGTTTTCGTCCTCCGCGCCTTCCACTCGCCGGCGCTTCTCGTCGAGCGCGGCGCCCACGGAGGGGAGGTCGCTGCGGCGGCGATCATCGTCGTCGTCAAGCGTCCCCGAGGATGCCTGCGCGGCCTTGGCCGCATTCGCCTGCTCCACCTCGAGCGAACCCTCGCCGCGGCGGGCCGGCCCCTCGGTGGGGCCCGCGCCACGGTCGGAGCCCAACACCGTGGCGGGGGTGTCGGAGAAGGTGGTCGACGCGTCGTCGCCGACGGCGTCGGGGCGGGTGACGGGGGACTGGCGGATGCGGCCTTCCAGCGCCGCGGGGATGGCGCCGAGCTGGGCGGTGAGCGCCTCGGCGGACTTGAGCGGGTTGGCCTCCGCCTTCTCGCCGTAGTCGTCCCACCACGTGTCGATGATCTCCGCGCGCACCGCGCGCTCGATGAGCCACTGGTCGCCCGGCTCGCAATCCGCGATCAGGCGCATGGTGACGGTCCACGGCAGGCCCATCGTCGTCGGGGCGACGAGCTCCGTCGAGGACTGGATGCGGATCTCCGACAGCACGTGTTCGCGCACGCCCTCGGCGGCGATGGCGCGCTGGGCGGCCTCGAGCGTGCGCTCTTCCAGATCGCGGACCGAACCGCCCGCCGTCATGGGCACCGGGACCTCGATGACCGCGCGCGACCACTGCGAGGAATAGTTCACGCACATGCGGGCCTGGGAGTTCGGGACGACGACCTCCTCGCCGTTGAGCGTGCGGATCGTCGTCGCGCGCAACGTCATGTTGACCACGTCGCCCTGCACCGTGCCGGAGGGGGAGTGGAATTCGACCCAGTCGCCGATGCCGTACTGCTTCTCGGCGATGATGAAGACGCCGCCGATGAGATCGCCGATGACGCCCTGCGCGCCGAAGCCGATGGCCGCGGAGACCACCGTCGCCGGGATCGCGGCCGCAGTCAGCGAAATGCCGAACTTGTTGAGCAGCGCGAGGCCGATGACGAAGTAGGCGATCATCTCCACGATGTAGACGACGGCGCCGATCAGCGCGCGGCGCCCCTTCGTCGATTCCTCGCCGTCGGCCATGTTCGAGGTGGCGACCGCGATGACGAACCGCCGGATCCTCGGGACGAGGACGATCAAGATGAGCAGCGCCGCGATGGACAGCCCGTTCGTGGCGATCCACCCCCACGAGCGCTGCAATAGATATAGAAGAAAGTCCATGGGCGCCACGGTAGGTTCGGAGGCTAAGAGGACGCTGAGGTGCGGGGGATAATTCGGGGGAGAGCCCGACGTTCCGGCGCCGCGCCGTCCAACTATGTGAGATTGACTGTCCACTATGTGGACGCTATCCTCGTAGTCGACATGGGCCGGCGGTGAATCCCGCCTCGGGCGTCGCGCCGGTCCATCGTGCTCGGACCCGCCCGTACCCGACTCCAGGAGCGCACCGGAATGAACGCCGCCCCACAGAACAGTCCCTCGCCCGCCACCGTGGCCGCCCAGTCGCGGCGCACGACGACCGAGCGCATCACCGGCGCGAAGGCCATCGTCCGGTCCCTCGAGGAACTTGGCGCGGACGTCGTATTCGGCATCCCGGGCGGCGCGATCCTTCCCCTGTACGATCCGCTCTACGACTCCGAGAAGATCCGCCACGTGCTGGTCCGCCACGAGCAGGGAGCCGGCCACGCCGCCACCGGCTACGCGCAGGTCTCAGGCAAGGTCGGCGTGTGCATCGCCACCTCGGGCCCCGGCGCCACCAACCTGGTCACCCCGCTGGCCGACGCCCAGATGGACTCCGTGCCCGTCGTGGCCATCACCGGCCAGGTCGGCATGCCCCTGCTGGGCTCCGACGCCTTCCAGGAGGCCGACATCCGTGGCGTGACCATGCCCGTGACCAAGCACAACTTCATGGTCACCGACGCCAACGACATCCCGAAGGCCATCGCCGAGGCGTTCCACCTCGCCTCCACCGGCCGCCCGGGCGCCGTCCTGGTCGACGTGCCGAAGGACCTGCAGAACACCGAGATCGACTTCGTCTGGCCGCCGGAGGTGGACCTGCCCGGCTACCGCCCGGTGACCACCCCGCACTCCCGCCAGATCGAGGAGGCCGTGCGCATGATCGCCGCGGCCGAGCGCCCGGTGCTCTACGTCGGCGGCGGCGTGATCAAGGCCGACGCCTCGGCGGAGCTCATCGCCTTCGCCGAGATGACCGGCGTGCCGGTCGTCACCACCCTCATGGCCCGCGGCGCGTTCCCGGACGCCCACGAGCTGCACATGGGCATGCCCGGCATGCACGGCAAGGTCTCGGCCGTCGCCGCGCTGCAGAAGGCGGACCTGCTGATCACCATCGGCGCCCGCTTCGACGACCGCGTCACCGGCCAGCTGTCCACCTTCGCCCCGCTGGCGAAGGTCATCCACGCCGACATCGACCCGGCGGAGATCGGCAAGATCCGCGAGGCCCACGTGCCCATCGTCGGAGACGCCCGCGAGGTGCTCTCCGCGCTGGCCGCGACGTACCGCGCCCTGGACCTGAAGGCCCCGTCGATCGACGCGTGGCGCCGCGAGCTCAACGGCCTGCGCGACGACTTCCCGCTCGGCTGGGAAGAGCAGTCCGACGGGGCGCTGTCCCCGCAGTTCGTGCTGAAGACCCTGTCCGACGTCGTCGGCCCGGAGGCCATCTACTGCGCCGGCGTCGGCCAGCACCAGATGTGGGCGGCGCAGTTCATCCAGTACGAGAACCCGCGCACCTGGCTCAACTCCGGTGGCCTGGGCACGATGGGCTACGCGGTCCCCGCCGCGATGGGCGCCAAGGCCGCGGCCCCGGAGAAGGAAGTCTGGGCCATCGACGGCGACGGCTGCTTCCAGATGACCAACCAGGAGCTGACCACCTCGGCCATCGAGAACTTCCCCATCAAGGTCGCCCTGATCAACAACGGCAACCTGGGCATGGTGCGCCAGTGGCAGACGCTGTTCTACGAGCAGCGCTACTCCAACACCAAGCTGCGCCCGGAGGACAACTCCTACGTGCCGGACTTCGTCCGCCTGTCCGAGGGGCTGGGCTGCGTGGCCATCCGCGTGACCAAGGAGGAGGAGGTCATCCCGGCCATCGAGAAGGCCCGGGAAATCAACGACCGCCCGGTGGTCATCGACTTCATCGTCGGCGAGGACGCGCAGGTGTGGCCGATGGTCGCCGCCGGCAAGTCCAACGACGAGATCGAGTCGGCCCGCGGCCTGCGCCCGCTTTTCGACGAAGAGATGTCGGCGGGGGAGTCCCCGGCGGACATCCACGAGACGATCGTCGACAACGCCGAGGACGCCGCCAAGGCGCCCGACGCCAACCACCCGACCACCCAGACCCGGTAACCCGGTAACCAGACGAAGAGGAAAGTGAAGCTCATCATGGCCGAACTGCACACCCTGTCCGTGCTGACCCTCGACGAGCCGGGCATCCTGGTCCGCATCGCGGGCATGTTCACCCGCCGCGGGTTCAGCATCCAGTCCATCACCTCGGGCACCACCGAGGTCGACGGCGTCAACCGCATCACCCTCGTGGTTGAGACGGAGGATCTGCCCATCGAGCAGATCACCAAGCAGCTGAACAAGCTGGTGCCGGTGCTCAAGGTCGTCCGCCAGCCGGATGACCAGCTCGTGTCGCGCGCGCTGCTGCTGGTCAAGGTCACGGCGGACAACAACAACCGTCCCCAGGTGGTCGACGCGGCGAAGCTCTTCCGCGCCCGCGTCGTCGACGTGGCGCAGGAGTCCGTGGTCATCGAGGCCACGGGCGAGCGCTCGAAGCTGCGCGCGCTGCTCGAGGTCCTCGAGCCGTTCGGCATCCGCGAGCTGGTGCAGTCCGGCACCGTCGCGGTGGCCCGCGGCCCGAAGCCGATGCTGGCGTCCCGGGCGCTGTAACCCCCGAAACAATCCCCTGGCTAGACTGTCCCCGAGCGATCGCGGGCGGTCGACGCCGAACGCGAAAAACACCAGATTTCCACGAAAGGCAATCTCACTTCCATGGCTATTGAACTGCTGTACGACGACAACGCCGACCTGTCGATCATCCAGGGCCGCAAGGTCGCCGTGCTGGGTTACGGCTCCCAGGGCCACGCCCACTCCCAGAACCTGCGCGATTCGGGCGTCGAGGTCGTCATCGGCCTGCGCGAGGGCTCGAAGTCGGCGGAGAAGGCCAAGGAGGCCGGCTTCGAGGTCAAGTCCAACGCCGATGCTGCCGCGTGGGCGGACGTCATCATGGTGCTGGTGCCGGACACCACCCAGGCGAAGGTCTACTCGGAGGACATCGAGCCGAACCTGAAGGACGGCGACGCGCTGCTCTTCGGCCACGGCCTGAACGTCCACTTCGACCTGATCAAGCCGGCCGAGAACGTCACCGTGGGCATGGTCGCCCCGAAGGGCCCGGGCCACCTGGTCCGCCGCCAGTTCGTCGACGGCAAGGGCGTGCCCTGCCTGATCGCCGTGGACCAGGACCCGAAGGGCGAGGGCAAGGACCTCTGCCTGTCCTACGCGGCGGCCATCGGCGGCGCCCGCGCCGGCGTCATCCCGACCACCTTCGAGGCGGAGACCGTCACCGACCTGTTCGGCGAGCAGGCCGTGCTGTGCGGCGGCACCGAGGAGCTCGTCAAGGTCGGTTTCGAGGTGCTGGTCGAGGCCGGCTACGAGCCGGAGATGGCCTACTTCGAGTGCCTGCACGAGCTGAAGCTCATCGTTGACCTCATGTTCGAGGGCGGCATCGCCAACATGAACTACTCGGTGTCCGACACCGCGGAGTTCGGCGGCTACCTGTCCGGCCCGCGCGTCATCGACGCCGACACCAAGAAGCGCATGAAGGACATCCTCACGGACATCCAGGACGGCACCTTCACCAAGCGCCTCATCGCCAACGTCGAGAACGGCAACACCGAGCTCGAGGGCCTGCGCGCCGAGTACGCGAACCACCAGATCGAGGAGACCGGCTCCAAGCTGCGCGACCTCATGTCCTGGGTCAAGAACCCGCTGGACGCCACCGCCTAAGAGCGTTTCGCTTTACGACGGCCGACCTCCCCCGCACCTCGGCGTGCGGGGGAGGTTTTCGTCGTCAAGCGCCCGCGCGCGGGAAAGCGGGGGCGGGGTCGCCCGTCATGGGGGAGGGGCGGGCGACGTTAACGGGTGTTTACCGCGTCGTCCGATAGTCTGATCGGGTAAACAACCGCCACCCCCATTGAAAGGCAGGCCCGCCTTGGTTTGGTCCGCTGCCCGCCCCTCGCCCGTTCGCTCGGGCGCCCGCCGGTCCCTGGCCCTCGTTGCCGGGGCCGCGACCGTGTTCGGCCTCGTCGCCTGCTCCGATGACGACGGCCCGTCGAAGGCCGCCAAGGCGCCGGAGAAGCCGGTCGCCGTCGCCGACGAGCTCGCGGCGTCCCAGACGCTGCTCGACTCCGCGGAGGCCGTCGTCGTGTCCGCCGAGGACGAGGCCTCGCAGCGTCGCGCCGCCGGCATCGCGGTGTCCTCCGGCGCGCCGATGCTGGTGCAGCAGGGGGCCGACGCCTCCTCCGTCGAGGAGGAGCTCAAGCGCCTGGGCGCCGCCACCGTCGTCACCGTCGGCGACGCCGACGTCGCGGCCGAAGGCGAGCGCACCGTCGTGGCCGCCCCCGCGGACCTGGAGGGCCTGAAGAAGCTCACCGGCACCGAGTTCACCGAGGCGGCCGACGAGCAGGAGCCCACCCGCGCGGTCGCCGAGATGGACGCCGCCGAGCCGAGCGTCCCCGCCGCCGAGGGCGATTCCGACGCCGCAGCCGCCGGCGACGACTCTGACGCGCTCGCCGCCTCCGATCCGGTGAAGGCGAAGACCGGAGACGACGACCCCATCGCGTTCGCCGCCCCCGGCAGCCCGCTGGGCGCGATCGCCACCGCCCGCGCCGCCGGCGTCGAGGTGAAGTGGCTGCCCATCGGCGACGCCCGCGCGACCTCCGAGTCCATCGACGCCGCCCGCGGAGACCGCGCCCTGATCGGCCTGGGCGACGTCTTCGGCGACGACGAGAAGTTCGCCAAGTCCGCGGAGCTCGCCTCCGACGAGAACATCGAGGAACTGCCCGGCGGCGGCCAGCTGGTGTTCCCGGGCCGCCACATGATCGCCACCTACGGCCACCCGGGCGCCCCCGTGCTGGGCGTGATGGGCGAGGAGACCCCGGAGGAGGCCGTCGCCCACGCCGAGGAGCTGGTCGCCGAGTACCAGGGTCTGACCGGCGACAAGGTCATCCCGGCCTTCGAAATCATCGCGTCGGTCGCGCAGGCCTCCCCCGGGCCCCGCGGCGACTACACCGAGCCGGCTCCCGTCGAGACGCTGATGCCGTACGTCGACGCGATGACCGAGGCCGGCGGCTACGTCATCATCGACATCCAGCCGGGCCGCGCGGACTTCGTCGACCAGGCCAAGTTCTACGAGGAGCTGCTGAAGAAGCCGAACGTCGGCCTCGCCCTCGACCCCGAGTGGAAGCTGACGCCGGACGGCCTGCCGAACGTCGCCGTCGGCCACGTGCAGGCCGAGGAAGTCAACCGCGTCGTCGACTACCTGGCGGATCTGACCGCGGAGAACAACCTGCCGCAGAAGGTGCTCATGCTGCACCAGTTCCAGCTGCAGATGCTGCGCGACCGCGAGACCATCGACGTCTCCCGCCCGGAGCTGGCCATCGTGCTGCACGCCGACGGCCACGGCACCCCGGAGCAGAAGTTCGAGACCTGGAACGTCATGCGACAGGATCTCCAGCCGGAGATCTTCATGGCGTGGAAGAACTTCATCGACGAGGACCAGCCGATGTTCACCCCGCAGCAGACCATGGACATCGAGCCCCGTCCGTGGATCGTGACCTACCAGTAGCCCCCAACGGGCGTTGTCCGGCCCCGCGAACCGGGGCCTGCCACCCCCGCCGGGAACACCCGGGGATATGATGATCGGGCCCACGCCAACGAGCCGGCGTGGGCCCATCCCATCGGGCGCGGTCGTGCCGGATCGGATCGGACGCATACGCACATAATCAGGAGTTTGCTCGTGAGCCAGAACGCTCGCCCGGTCGTCCTCATCGCCGACAAGCTCGCGCAGTCCACCGTGGACGCGCTCGGAGATTCCGTGGAGGTGCGCTGGGTCGACGGCCCGAACCGCCCGGAGCTCCTCGCCGCCGTCGTCGA
Source organism: Corynebacterium sp. (assembly GCF_012837295.1). Lineage (GTDB taxonomy): Bacteria > Actinomycetota > Actinomycetes > Mycobacteriales > Mycobacteriaceae > Corynebacterium. The sequence continues at coordinate 11,611 of NZ_DURI01000092.1, forward strand.
CGCCGACGCCCTGCTGGTCCGTTCCGCGACCACCGTGGACAAGGAAGTCCTCGAGGCCGCCCCCAACCTGAAGATCGTCGGCCGCGCCGGCGTGGGCCTGGACAACGTCGACATCGCCACCGCCACCGAGCGCGGCGTCATGGTCGTCAACGCCCCGACCTCGAACATCCACTCCGCGTGCGAGCAGGCCATCGCGCTGCTGCTGGCCACCGCCCGTCAGGTTCCCGCCGCCGACGCCACCCTGCGCGACGGCGAGTGGAAGCGCTCGTCCTTCAAGGGCGTCGAGATCTTCGGCAAGACCGTCGGCATCGTCGGCTTCGGCCACATCGGCCAGCTGTTCGCGCAGCGCCTCGCGGCGTTCGAGACCACGATCATCGCCTACGACCCGTACGCCAACCCGGCGCGCGCGGCCCAGATGAACGTCGAGCTCGTCGATCTCGAAGAGCTCGTCTCCCGCGCCGACTTCGTCACCATCCACCTGCCCAAGACCAAGGAGACGGCCGGCATGTTCGACGCCGACCTCCTGGCGAAGTCGAAGAAGGGCCAGATCATCATCAACGCGGCCCGCGGCGGCCTCGTCGACGAGCAGGCGCTGGCCGACGCCATCGAGTCCGGCCACATCCGAGGCGCGGGCTTCGACGTCTACGCCTCCGAGCCGTGCACCGACTCGCCCCTGTTCAAGCTGCCGCAGACCGTCGTCTCGCCGCACCTGGGCGCCTCCACCGAGGAGGCGCAGGATCGCGCGGGCATCGACGTCGCCAAGTCCGTCCTGCTGGCCCTGGCCGGCGACTTCGTGCCGGACGCCGTAAACGTCTCCGGCGGCGCCGTGGGCGAAGAGGTCGCCCTGTGGCTGGAGCTGGCCCGCGAGCTCGGCCTCGTCGCCGGCGGCCTGCTCGAGGGCGCGCCGACCGCGGTGGAGGTCACCGCGCGCGGCGAGCTGTCCACCGAGGACGTCGACGTGCTCGGCCTGGCCGCCGCCCGCGGCCTGTTCTCCTCGATGATCGAGGAGCCGGTCACCTTCGTCAACGCGCCCCGCATCGCGGAGGAGCGCGGCGTGGAGATCTCCGTGTCCACCGCCCCGGAGTCGGTCTCGCACCGTTCCGTGCTGGAGGTCAAGGTCATCGCCGCCGACGGCACCACCTCGACCATCACCGGCGCCCTGACCGGCCTGGAGCGCGTGGAGAAGATCGTGCGCATCAACGGCCGCGGCGTCGACATGCGCTCCGAGGGCCGCAACCTGTTCCTGACCTACAAGGATCAGCCGGGCGCCCTGGGCAAGGTCGGCGTGGCGCTGGGCCAGGCCGGCATCAACATCGAGGCCGCCGCGCTGTCCCCGGAGGCCGACGGCGACAACGCCATCCTCATCCTCCGCGTCTCCCAGGAGGTTCCGGAGGATTTGATCGAGTCCATCGTCGACGAGATCGACGCCAACCGCGCGCTGCAGCTGGTGCTCAACTAGCCCGCGTTCGAGTGATCCGGCGAACGGCTCGCATGGCGTAACCTATACGTCGTGCGAGACGCAGACACAGCCCCGGGGCCCGTGAAAGAAACCGCCCGGATGGACCGAGAGGTCATCCGGCGGTTGTGGGCCTCGGGGCTTCCGGCTGCCCTGTCCGCCCGAGTGCGGGCGCACCGGCTGCTGCAGCGGTGCGCCCCGGCGTGGACGGCGGTGGCGGTGTTCCAGGTCGGGCGGGCGGCGTTGCTCAGGGCTTTTCCGCCGAGGAACTGGAGGCCTTCATCGACGCGGCCGATGAGGGCCTCGACGTCGACCTGATCGGCTGGGCGGTGGTGCTCGTGTTGACCGTGCTGTCGCCGGGAATCGCCACGCTGCTGACCATCGGGGCACCCGGATCGGGCAATTTCGTAGACCGGGTGTCGGTGCTTCCGGTGGTGTTCGTCGCCGCGTTCGTCTTCCTGGGGTGGGGGAGGCTGCTGGCGTGGACGCTCATGCGGGCGCTGCGCGAAGTCGCCGACTCGCTGTCGCGGGCGGTGCGGACCCTGCCGCTGCTGCTGGTGGCGTTCCTGTTCTTCTTCTACAACGCGGAGCTGTGGCAGCTCGGCGTGGCGTGGACCGTGTGGCGCGCGGCGGCGGTGGCGGCCCAGGCGAGCTTCTTCGGCGTGCTCGTGTTCGCGGGTTTCGTGTTCCTGGGCCTGGTGTCCATCCCCGAGGCGACCATCACCGCGTGGACGTCGAAGCCGCCGGCGATCGTCGAGCTCGGGCCGGTGAACATCCCGGGGGCGCTGGTGAAGGTGTCGTGGGTGCTCGGCGCGTTCGCGTCGCTGTACATGGTCACCGCCACCGCCGCGGACAAGGTCGCCCGTGAGGAGCAGCTGGGGCCGATCACCGCCGAAGTGCGCGGGGCCCTGAATGCCGCCGGCGCGCTCGAAAAGCCGACGCGCTCTAAGTAAGGCGACCCTTGCCATCTGAGTGGTGGCTTGGCTACTGTTCTCCCGTGCGGTGGAGCGCCGCGAGATCGAACAACGGGAGAAGCTGAAACGTGAACGACGACAAGGGCCGTGCGCGCATCATCAAGGCCGCCGCGGCGGCCACGGCGCTGGTGCTGGCGCTGACGGGCTGCTCGAGGGGAGACGCGGGCGCCGAGGGCCCCGCCGAATCGGGAGAGCGCATTGCCGCGGTGGGCCTCGGCGACGCCGATACGCTGCTGGCGCTGGGCATCGAGCCCGTTCTGGTCGCGCCGTGGGGCGCGGAGGGCGACGTCGACGAGTCGGGCGTCGGCCCCTGGTCGAAGGAGCTGCTGGGCGACGCGAAGCCCGACATCGTGTACGGGACCGGCACCGGGTTCACCGCCGAGGCGGTCGAAAAGATCGCGGCGTCCGATCCGACGCAGATCATCGCCGTCAACAACGCGGTCGACGAGCAGGCGAAGAAGGACCTGGAGGCCATCGCGCCGGTCACGCTGCACGACGACGCCCATGCGGATTGGCAGGTGCCCTGGGATTCGCAGGTGACCACGATCGCGGGGGCCGTCGGCAAGCAAGCGGACGGCGAACGGCTGATCGAGGAGACCAAGGACAAGTTCGCCGAGTTCAAGAAGGAGCATCCGGACACCGCCGGCCAGACCGCGGCGATCGTCATGCCCTACGACGGCAAGGTCGGCCTGTACACCGACGGTGACGGCCGCGGCCAGTTCATCGAGAATCTCGGGTACACCATCCCGGACGAGCTGCAGAAGACCGACGATGGCACGTTCTACAAGGATTTCGCTCCGGAGAACTACGCGGAGCTGGGCGACGTCGACGTGCTCTTCGTCCTGGACTACATGGGCGCCGCCGAAGCACTGAAGAAGGATCCGACGTTCATGGGCCTGGACATCGTGAAGGAGGGGCGCGTGCGCTTCCTCGATTCCGACACGGGCAACGCCATGAGCATGCCTAACCCGGTGACCATCCCCTGGGCGATCGACAAGTTCTCCGAGCAGCTGTGATCGCGTCGCGGCGCGCCTGGCCCGCCGCGCTGGCGGTGGCCCTGGTCGCGTGCGCCGCGGCATCGGTGTTCATCGGTGCCCGGCCGTCGGCTCCGGCCGACGTGCTGGCGGTGCTTTACGACGGCCCGGCCGCCGCACGGGGCGCCTTGGGGGACCTGGGCCACGTGGTGTGGGAGTTGCGCGTGCCCCGGACGCTGCTGGGCATGGCCGCGGGGGCCGCTCTGGCGATGGCCGGTGCGATCGCGCAGTCGTGGACACGCAATCCGCTGGCCGATCCCGGGATCATCGGCATCACCTCCGGCGCGGGCTTCGCGGTGGCCGCGGGGATGACGGCCGGAATGGCCGGCACCGCGGCGAAGGTCCCGCTGGCTCTGGCCGGCGCGGCCATCGCGGCGGTGGTGGTGTTCTGGGTGTCCCGGACATCGGCGGACCCGCTGACCCTCATCCTCGTCGGCGTCGGCGCCTCGGCCGCGTTCACCGCGGCGACGACGCTGCTGGCGCTGCAGTCCGGCGCGGTGCTCGACGGGATGCGGCAGTGGACCGTCGGGTCGATGTCCGGCCGCGGCATGGGCGAGGTACTGCTCGCCACCACGGGCCTGATCGCCGGCGGCGGGCTCGCAATGGCGCTGGCCCGGTCGATGGACCTGCTGGCGATGGGCGACGATGCCGCGGCCGGGCTCGGGGCGTCGCCCGCGTCGGTCCGCTCCGGCATGCTGGCGTCCGTCGTCCTGCTCGCGGGCACGGCGACTGCGGCGGTGGGCCCGGTGGCGTTCGTCGGTTTCGCCGCGCCGCATCTGATGAGGCCGCTCACCGGCCCGGCGCTGACGCGCCTGCTGCCCGCCTCGGCGTGCGCGGGGGCGGCGCTGACCGTTTTCGCCGACGTCGTGGGCCGTCTGCTCGCCCGCCCGGGCGAGATCGAGGCGTCGATCATGCTGGCCCTCGTCGGCGCCCCGCTGTTCATTTTCGCCGTCCGGAAGGGGGAGCGCCGTGCCCTCCGTTGACCGCCGGTTCATCGCCGCCGCCCGCGCCGCCGCCGGCTTCGCGGTGGTCGCCGCAGTCGCCTACGTCCTGTTGCTGGGCCTGGGGCCCGTGCCCATCGCGCCCGGGACCGTCCTGTCGGTGCTCTTCGGCGGCGGCGCGGGCCGCGAGATCACCGTCGTGTGGGATCTGCGCATGCCCGTCGCCGTGGCCACCCCCTTCGTCGGCGCGGCGCTGGGCGTCGCCGGCGCGTGGACGCAGACGTCGTCGCGCAATCCCATCGCCTCTCCGGACGTGCTCGGCGTGTCCGGAGGAGCGGCGGTCGCCGTGGTCCTGGGCACTCTCCTCGCCCGCCCGGCCTTCGCCGAGGACGTCCCGACATTCTGGTGGCGCTGCGCGCTGGCCATCGTCGGCGCGGCCGTCATCGTGGCCCTGCTCTTCGCCTTCGGCGGGCTGGGCACCTCCCGGCGGGTGATCCTCGTCGGCCTCGCGCTGTCGCTGATGTGCCAGGCCGCGGTGCACTACCTCATGGTCCGAGCCGATCTGTCGCGGGCGGCCGAGGCCCAGACGTGGCTCGCGGGATCCACGGGATTCGTCCGGTGGGAGGCGGTGCCGCCGATGATGGCGGCCGCGGTGCCCTTCCTCGTCCTCGGCGCGTGGGGGTGGCGCGAACTGCCGCTGCTCGCCCACGACGATGATTCGGCGCGTGCGCTCGGGGTCGACGTCGGCCGGGTCCGGACGAGGCTGCTCATCGCCGCGACCGGCCTCGTCGCGGTGACGGTGTCGGTGGTCGGCCCGATCGCCTTCGTGGCTCTCGTCGCACCGCAGGTGGCCCGGCTCGTCGCCCGTGCGCCGGTCGCCCCGCCGGTCGCTTCGGCCGCGGCGGGCGCGGCGCTGCTGTCCTCGTGCGCCGTCCTGGCCACGGCGCTGCCGGTGACCGTCCCCGTTGGCCTGATCACCGCGATCGTCGGCGGCCCCGCCCTGATCGCACTCGTTCTCACATCCGCATCCGCGAGGAGGTTCGCATGAACGCGAGCATGACCATCACCGCCCGCGGCATCGTCGCAGGCTACGGCGACGGGCCCGACATCGTCCGGGGCACGTCGTTGACGGCCGAGGCCGGTCGCGTGACCACGTTGCTCGGCCCCAACGGCTGCGGGAAGTCGACCCTGCTGCGCACGATGTCGCGGCTCCTCGCGCCGAGGTCCGGCAGCGTCGAGGTCGGCGGCGTCGACGTCCATTCGCTGTCGGCCCGCGACTCCGCGCGCCGCGTGGCCGTGCTCCCGCAGCATCCGATGGCGCCGGAGGGCCTGACCGTCGGCGAGTTAGTCGCCCGCGGCCGCCATCCGCATCGCCCGCGGTGGCGGGGTTCCTCGGCGCACGACAGGGAGGTCGTCGGGCGGGCGCTGGAACGCACCGGCACTTCCGCGCTGGTCGACCGCGACCTCGCCGCGTTATCGGGCGGCCAGAGGCAGCGCGCTTGGCTGGCCATGGCCGTCGCCCAGGACACCCCCGTGCTGCTTCTCGACGAGCCGACGACCTACCTCGACCCCGCCCACGCGATCGAAATGCTGGACCTGGTCCGGGGTCTGGCGGACGACGGGCGCACCGTGGTCATGGTCCTCCACGACCTGGCGCTGGCCGCGGCGTACTCCGACGCCGTCGTGGTGATGAAAGACGGCGCGATCCTCGCCGACGGCGGCCCCCGCGACTCCATCACCTCCGAGCTGCTGGCGGAGGCCTACGGGCTGCGCGCCGACGTCCTGGACGACCCGTGCGGCGGGACCGCGCCCCTCATCGTGGCCAGGGGCACGGTCTGAGGTGGCGGGGCGCGTCAGGCGCCTTCGCGGCCCATGCGCCAGTACCCCATGAAGGACACGCTGGACTTGTCCACGCCGAGCTCGCGCACGAGATGCCGGCGCAGCCCGGTCACGGCCGAGGCCTCCCCGGCCAGCCACGCATACCCGCCGCCGTCGGTGCGGGTGTCCGCGAGGCCCCAGACGAGGTCGGACTCGTCGGCCGCATCGGCGGGGTCGGCCGGCCCGCCCGATTCCGCCGTCGCCCCGCCCAGGAACCCGGGTTCGTCCGCGAGGAGCTCGCGTACGGCGTCGCCGAGCAATGAGCCGGGCGGGGTGCCCTCCGGGCGGGCGATCCGCCTGACGGTCCACGAGTCCGGTGCCACGAGATCGTCGAGGTCGCGGACGTCGGGGGCCTCGACGACGATGCGGACGTCGGCGCCGTCGGGGATCCCGCCCTGCTCGACGATGCCGGCGATGGCGGGCAGCGCCGTTTCATCGCCGGCCATGAGGATCGATGACGCATTGCCCGGGTGCCATTCGATGCCGGCGAGCCGGCCGGGGGAGGCCTCGTCGGGGCCGAGGATGGTCATGTGGTCTCCCGGGCGCACGGTGGCGAGCCAGCGCGCGGACGGGCTCGTCGTCCCGTGGGCGACCACGTCGACGTCGAGGGCGGTGCCCGCCGCGTCGATCCTGCGGACGGTGTACGTGCGCACATGCGGGGCGTCCGGGTGGGCGGCAAGGGAACGGAGCCGCGAGAAGGCGGTGTCGGTGCCGGCGCCGTCGGCGTCGAAGAGATCGGGGCCGAGATCCGGGATGGGCCGTGCTGCGCCGGTGGTCTCGTCGGTGCGGGGGAAGAACAGCTTGATGCGCTGGTCCAGGCCGCCGCGGCCGAAGCGGCTCAGGCACTCGCCTCCGAACGTGACTCGGACGAGATTGGGGCGGGAACGGTCGATGCCGGTGACGGTGGTGCGGAAGAGCCGGAACGGTGCCGTGGCGGCTTCGTCGGGCGTGCTCGAGACAATTGACATGAGGGAAGGCTACCCAAAGTTCTAGCGCCGTGATGGTGATGGCCGTAACCTGCACCGCACGTGAAACGGACGGGCCCGACGGAGTAGGGTAAGGCTTCGCTTCCCGCCCGTCCCGGCCCCGACCAGGAGGTCCCCGTGCCGCTGATCACCGCCCCGGCCACGCCGCCGCCGATTGCGCCGCCCGCCTTCGACGCGACGACCTCACCCGCGAAGTACCAGCTGCGCGTGATGTTCTCGCGCAAGCCGGTGACCATTCCGGCGATGCTGCTGATGATCGTCCACCAGATCTGCGAGGCCCTGGTGCCCGTGGTCGCCGGCCGCACGGTCGACACCGCCATCGCCGACGGCAACTCCTCGGCCCTGTGGTCGTGGATGCTGGTGCTGGCCGCGGTCTTCCTGGTCCTCGATGTCGCGGCGCGCTTCGGCGGCCGGCTGGGCACCATCGCGATGCTCACCGTCGAGCACACGCTGCGCATGCAGCTGACCGACCGCATCGTCGACCGCCGCGGCTTCGCCAACGGCACCCGTCCGCCGGGCGCGCTGCTGGCGGTGTCGACGACGGACGCCCAGAACACGGCCCGCGCCGTCATGGTCGGGCTGCGGCCCGTCGCCGAGGTCGCGTCGCTGATCTTCGCCTCCATCATCCTGCTCACGGTGTCGGTGCCCATCGGTCTCGTGGTGCTCGTCGGCGGCGCGCTGCTGACGTGGGGGTCGATGGCCGCGGGCGCGCCGCTGCGCAAGCGCGTGGGCCGTCGCCAAGCCGCCG
>NZ_DURI01000093.1 GCF_012837295.1 Corynebacterium sp.
CCGGCGGCGGACCAGTAGGCCACGCGGCGCTCGGCGATGTCGCGGCCCAGGCGCGGGATGATCAGGCGGGAGAGCACGAACCAGATCGCCAGGCCGGCGATCAGCGCGGGCAGGCGCATCCACACGGATGCCGTGGACACCTTGACCATCAGCGCCAACAGGTCGTAGTACGGGGCGCCGAAGGGAGATTCGGGGGCGCCGAACCAGCGGTAGTAGTTGGCCATGTACCCGGACTCGTCGGAGACGCGGGCCATGGTGAAGATGTAGCCGTCATCGGAGGTGTTCGCGCCGATGAAGTGCCAGACGACGAGGATGAAGCCGACCAGCGCGTCGAGCGGGCGGACGCGCCAGGCGTCCTTGCGCAGCCACGGGGTCGGCGAGGAACCGTCGACCTTGTCGATGCGCCACAGCGTCCACAACGACACCAGGGCCAGCAGCAGGCCGAGCCACATGACGATGTACTTGATGATCGTCGGCTTCGACGTGTACCGGCTGTCGATCTCCATGTCGACGTTCAGGCCCGCGGCCACGGCGGCCGCCGCGTCGCCGTCGGCGGGCAGGGAGGTGTAGATGCCGACTGTCTGCGGCCGGATGTCCTCCTCCACGACGCCGCGCAGCGGCTCGCCCTCCTCGTCGACGGCGCCGTCGACGAACGCCTCGGTGGACTCGTGCGTGGAGCGGATGGACAGGATCCCGTCCCGGTTCGCCTCCAGCTCGTCCTGGTTCAGGGACAGCACCGCGCGGTCGCGGACGACGACGTCGACGGAGCCGTTGACGCGGCGGACCTGCAGGCCCTCGGCGGTCGGGTCCTTCGAATCCGGCGGCAGGGTGCCGACCAGCAGCGTGCGGCCCTCCGGCAGCTCGTCGACCAGCGACAGCGGCACGTCCATCGACAGCGAGATCGGGGCCTGCGCCATCAGGGGCGCGTCGACCGAGTTCAGGCTGTCGTTCTGGGGCCAGCTCAGCGACGACTGGGTCTGGGTCACCGGGAGGAAGGGCAGCGCGACGAAGCACAGGAAACCGATGATGCCCGCGGCGATGGCCGCGAGCCGAACGCCCTTGGTGGGCTTCGGTCCGTCCATCGGCGGGCGTTCGATCCGGTCCACGGTCACCACGGGTTCGTCGGGATCCGGGCTCCGTTTGATTTCACTGGTTTCGGCAGACACGGAAACACAGTTTACGGAAAAGGCCCCTATTGCCTAATCAGGATGACAAAAGGCCCCTTTTGGGTAACCTTCCAATGCTTCTCGAACGCGGCCGGGTCGAAGGCGACCCCGCGGAAAAGGACGTTGGGATTGTTGGGGTAGATGTCGTCGGCCAGGTCAATGGTGAAACGCCCGTCGGGGTCGGACGCGTCGCCGCGGACGATGATCGCGTCGGGCCCCCGCCACGGGTCGGCGTCCATCGCGTTGACCAGTTCGTCGGGGTCGGTGATGGCCGCCCATTCCTCGATGGCGGCGTTGCGCCGGTCGAATTCGCCCAAGGGGTTGGCGTAATGGCTGGTCAGGGCCTGGAACGAGTAATAGGGGAAGAACGCCTGGAAATTGCGCTCATCCGTGAGCACCACGGACTCCGTCGGCTCCAGCCCGGACTCGCGCAGGACGCGGTCGATTTCGGGGAACCACTTGCCGGCGTCGGGCGCGAAACGGTCGGCGCGCTCGCCGTATCCGTCGGTGTCGGTGTGGGCCAGATCGATCGGCCCGTGGAGGCGGGTGGGGATCGACTGGGCGTAACCGACGCCTGCGAGCAAGATCACCATCGCGAGTACGGCGCTGATGGCGCGCGCGGCGGCGGGGCGCACGGCGGCGGGCCACAGCTTTTCGACCCCGTTGAGCTTCATGTCGGCGATGGCGAACACGCCGGCCGTCGCCAGCATCAGGGTGATCGGCGCCTCCAGCCGGAAGCCCAGCAGGGTCCGCCCGGCCAGCGTGGCGATCATCGACGCGACCACCCAGCCGTACATCACGGCCAGACCGATGATCATGGCCCGGGTGTCGGGTTCGAGCACGCGCACCATCATCCAGATCAGGCCCAGCAGGCACATCAGGCCGATGACTGACGCGGCGAACATGGGCAGCGGCACGCGCGCTCCGTTGTCGGGCAGGTAGTTCATGGCGGTCGCGCCAGACGACGCCGCGCCGGTCAGCGTGGCCCATAGGTAGGGGGCCCACACCGTGGCGGCGATGAGCATGGAACCCGCGCCCATCAAAACGAGCTTTGCGACGGGCCGCCAGGACCTCTCCGCCGCACAGACCGCGATGGTCAGCGTGATCACGATGAGGGCGCCGACGGCGGTGTGGAGCGTGTAGAACGTCGCGGAGAATCCCAGGAAGACGATGACGCCCACCGTCGCCGACCACGCGCCGGCCAGTGCGCGGCGGGCCATGACGGCCAGCGGCGGCAGGCCCATGGCCACGACGGCGGCGTAGGGCTCGTCGGCAGTGGTGGAGATGGCGATGGCCGTCGTCAGCAGCGCGATGCCCGCCGCCACGGGCAGCGAACCGGACAGCCGCTGCCACACCGGGACCAGCAGGGAACCGCCCGCGGCCAGCGTGATCAGCGCCCACGGCTGGAAAACCTCCCAGCCGGGGATGCCCAGCAGGTCGGCGAGACGGCCGCCGGCCAGGAACCAGCCGGCGGGGTAGTACGACGGGATGTCGATGTACGCCATGTCGTTGAGCCCGAATTCCGCGGTCATGCGGGTCAGGTATTCGGTGCGGAACTCCTGGTCGACGCTGATTCCGTCGAGATACAGGCGCGCCGACCCCAGCGGGATGGCCAGGGTCGACGCGACCAGCGCGGCCGGCGACAAGTAGGACACGACGTAGGTGAGCAGTTCCATCCAGCGGGGGCGGGCGCCGGCGCCGCGGGTGGCCCAGAACCACAGCAGCACCGTGACGGCCAGCAGCAGGACCACGGTCACGGCGGAGGAGATCGCCCGCGTGACCATCGATCCGCCGAACGCCGGCAGCGAGATCCGGTGCAGCACGAACCACGCGACGAACGCCACGATCGCGCCGCCGACGGCAGCCGCGAACATGCCCAGCGCCGCGTGCTTCAGCGACAGCTGGTCGTCGGCGAAGACCTCGCCCACGGGGTCCGTGGCGAACGGGTTGTCCCGGTGGTCGTGCGGGGCCTTCGTTGCCGTGGCCGCCGCCGGGCTCGGCGGCGCAGTGCTTTCTGACATGGGACCAGTCTCCCACA
>NZ_DURI01000094.1 GCF_012837295.1 Corynebacterium sp.
CGTCGCGGTGTACGACTACGACGAGTTCCCGCAGCTGCTCGAGCGCGGCGACATCGACGGCATCTACGTGGCCACGCCCGTGTTCCGGCACCGCGAGTTCGCCGAACCCGCGCTCGAGGCGGGCATCCCGGTGCTGCTGGAAAAGCCGATGGCCGACTCCGTCGAAGACTGCGAGGCGATGATCGCCGCCTCCGAGCGCACCGGCGCGGCGCTGATGGTCGCCTACCGCATGCACCAGGACGCCTACATGGTGGAGCTGGCCGACATGGTCGCGCGCGGCGTCATCGGCGAGACCCGCACGTTCACCTCGACGTTCACCCACGACATCGAGGAGGCCAACCACCGCGGGCACTCCGGATTCTGGGGCGGCCCCGTGCCGGACTTCGGCGCCTACCCGCTCAACATGGTGCGCCATCTCTTCCGCGCAGAGCCCACCCACGTCCACGCCACCGGCGTGGCCTCGCGCGGGCGCAACTTCGATTTCCAGGACGGCGTCGGCGTCACGCTGCGCTTCCCCGGAGACCGCGTCGCCCAGTACACGCTGAGCTACAACGCCGCCGACCTGGACACGTTCCAGCTGGTCGGAGCGAAGGGCACCATCACGTCGGACTCCTGCTACGGCTTCGCGCCGGAGCCGCCGCGCAACTGGACGCTGACCACCGACTGCGGTTCCGAGCGCCACGAGGCGACGTCCGTCGACCAGTTCGCCGGCGAGACCCGGTACTTCATCGACTGCGTCCGCGACGGCGTGCGCCCCGAGCCCGACGGCCGCGAGGGCCTCGCCGACGTGCGCGTCTTCGCCGCCATCGAGGAGTCGCTGCGCCTGGGCCGCGAGGTCATCCTGCCGCCGCGCCAGTTCGGCCCCGGCCTGGGCCGCGACCAGATCCGCGCCATCCCGCCGCGCCCCGCCGACGAGATCCCCGAGGACGACGAGCTCGTCGACCAGACGCCGCAGGACAGGTAGCGCGCCCATTTCCGGGTCGGCCCGGTCGTCGCAAAACTGCTTTGCGACGGCCCGGTTCGTCGTTTCCGGCCAATTCCCTCGACAAGGAAGTCAGGTGAGCCTAAGCTCATCACCTAAAGCGGCATTGCTAATTCGCATTAGCATGCCAACGCAACCGCCGGCACCGAACGCCCGGCCACACACCGAGGGAGACACGACATGGCGTCACGCGACAGGGATTTCGACCAGCTCCAGGGCCACTGGCTACTGGCCCGACTGGGCAAGAAGGTGCTGCGCCCCGGCGGCCGGAAGATGACGGAGTGGATCCTCGACCAGGCCCGGCTCACCGACGCCCGCGTCGTCGAACTCGCACCGGGACTGGGGATCACGGCCGCCGAGATCCTCAACCGGGCGCCGTCGGACTACGTCGGCGTCGACGAAGACCCCGCCGCCGCACGGACGACCGGAGACGTCGTCGGCGACAGGGGCCGGATCATCGAAGGCAAGGCGCAGGCCACGGGGCTCGGCGATGATTCGGCGGACGCCGTCGTGGGCGAGGCGATGCTCACGATGCAGGGCGACAAGGGCAAGACGGCGATCCTCGACGAGGTTCGCCGGATCCTCTCCCCCGGCGGCCGCTACGCGATCCACGAACTGGCGCTGACCCCCGACGATCTCGACGGGGCGACGAAGGACGAGATCCGCGTCGCCATGTCCAAGTCCATCCGAGTCAACGCCCGCCCGCTCACGGTCGCCGAATGGCGCCATCTGCTCGAAGATCACGGATTCGAGGTCGAGCACATCCGCACGGCGGAGATGGGCCTGCTCAAGCCCAGCCAGCTGCTCGAAGACGAAGGCGCCGCCGGGATGGCCCGGATCGCCGGCAACATGATCAAGCACCCCGCGGCGCGCAAACGCGTTCTCGGCATGCGCAGCGTTTTCATCGAGCACGATGATGCCCTCGCCTCGATCGGCATCGTGGCCCGTTTGCGCGACGGCGCCGACGCTGCCGACGCGACCGACGCGGCCGCTGCGGCC
>NZ_DURI01000095.1 GCF_012837295.1 Corynebacterium sp.
CCGGTCGCGGGGCCGGAAGCATCCCGTGTGGGACTTCCTCTTCGAGTACTACCCCGTCCGCCCGGGCACGTTGCGCCGATGGGCCCCGGGTCTCGGGGTCGCATTGGCCGGCGCCGACGATCCCCGCGCCGCCGAGCACGTCGCGCACCTGCGCGATTTCCGCGCCGGCGGCGACGGCATCGCCCGCCTCGACCACGCCGCCCACGCCGAGCGCCGCGGTGAAGCGATCTCCTACATCGCCGACCTCCTGGCCGGAACGCTGGCCAACGACGCCCACTTCGACTGCTTCGGCCTCCACGAATGGGCGATGGTCTACCGCGCCGACGAGAAACGCCACGCCGTGCCCTTGAGGTTGGGCCGCTCGGGGACGGACGACGTCGTCGACAAGCATCGCGTCCGATGCACGCACTACGACGCCTACCGCTTTTTCACGCCCGACGCGGTGCCGCTGAACGAAAACCGCCCGACCCGCGCCACGCAATCCTCCTGCGAGCAGGCCGGATGCCTGCACGCGAACATGGACCTGTACAAGTGGGCCACCAAGCTCGGGCCGCTCGTCCCCGGCGAACTGTGGCTCGACGCGTTCGAACTCGCCCGCGACGTCCGCCGCCTGGACATGGAGGCGTCGCCCTACGATCTCGCCGACCACGGGTTCGCGCCCGTGCGCATCGAGACGCCGGACGGCAAGGCCGAATACGTCGCCCGACAGCGGGAATTGGCGGAACGCGCCGCGCCGATTCGCACCGAGTTGCTCCGATTGGCGAGGTCCTTTCCGGGCTAGAGTGGGCTGCGAACGCTTCCACCGCAGTCACCATCCATCGCGGTCACCCCATCCATGAGGAGCTGAGCAACCGTGGGCAGGCATTCCGACGGCAAGCCGAACTACCGCGTGGCCAAGGCGCCGCTGATCCTGCTGCTCGTGGCGGTGCTCGTGGGCGCCCTGATCGTCGCCTGGTTCGCGCTGCGGGCCGCCGACCGCGACGAACTCGGGGCGCAGTCGAATTGCTCGAAGGGCGACCTGACGCTGATCGTCACCGCCGACCCCGCCGTCGCCGGTGCGGTTCGCGAGCAGGCCACGAAGTGGGCCGAGACCGGCCCCGTGGTCCGCGACTACTGCGTGCGGCCGCAGGTGACCGTCAACGGTTCGCAGCAGATCCTCGATGCGATCCGCGCGCACGGAGCCGATGACGGCGCGGGAGACGGTGAGGGCGGAGGCGCGGCGACCGGCGGGATCATGCCGGTCCTGCCCGCAGTGTGGGTGCCGGCGGACGACTCCTTCATCGAGGCCGCGCGCGACGCCGGAGTGGTCGGCGTCGACGGTGAAACCGCCCGCTTCGATCCCCAGCCCGTCGGCCTGGCGGTGGCCTCCGACCGCGCCGCCGACCTCGAAGGCAAGGTGTGGGAGGACATCGCCAGCGCCGACGACCTGGTCATCGCCACGCCCGGCGGCCCCGATGCAGTGGTCTCCTCCGTGGTCAACGCCCGGCTGATGCCGAACGCCGGGGCTCCCGAGCGCCTCGCCGCGTCCGAGGGGCGGATCACCGCCGGCGGCAGCTTCACGTCCGAGGCGCTGCTCGGCCAGCTGGCGAAGGGCACCGCGGAGGGGTACGACGCCGTGAGCGCGACCCGGTCGATGGTCGACGCCGCGACGAAGACAGGCTCCGAGGGGCTGAGCTTCATCTCCCCCGACGGTTCGCCCGCCCTGTCCGCGCCCATGGTCGCCTTCACCTCCGGCGGCCCGATCGACGAGACGAACGCCCGCGCGGCCGCCGAGTTCGTGGAGTTCGCCCGGGAAGACGGCGGCGTCGATGCCGCCGAGCCCGGCGACGACAGTGCCGCGGCCTCCCCGCTCGACGGTGCCGCCGGCGAGCTGCTGCCGGAGATCGCCGCGCGCCAAACGAACCCGGCCGCCGGCGCCGCCACCGATGTGCCGGAGAGCGCAGCCGGTGAGCCGGGCGCCGAACGCGGCGACGACGCTGGCTCCGACCGTGCCGCCCCGGCCGACGATGCCGCGGCCACCGAGCCCGCCGGATCGACGCTGGTGCTGCTGGACACCTCGGAGGGCATGGACCTCGACGCGGTACGCGGCGCGCTGACTCCGCTTCTGGACCGCGCGATCGACGGCGAAGGCCGCCGCGTGGCCCTGTGGAACTACTCCTCCCCCATGTCCGAGGGCGTGATCAGCCCGGTGCGTCCCAACGTCCGTTTCGGCGCGGGCGCCAAGGACCGGTCCGCGGAGGTGCTCGGCCAGTTGGGCACCGGCGGCGAGCCGTGGGTGTGGCGCTCCGTCGAGCCGGCCGTCGGATACGTCTCCGAAGCCTGGTCGCCGGGCGTGGCCAACCGCGTCGTGCTCATCACCTCGGGTTCCGATGCGTCGGGCGACGATGCCCGCGCCGCCGTCGACCGCATCGTCGCTTCCGCCACCGGGGACCGTCCGGTGCGCGTCGACGTCGTGGTCCTCGGCGACGAAGCCGACTCCGACGCCGATTCCGGCACCCGCGCCGAGCTCCGGCGACTGGCCGACGAAACCGGCGGATCCATCCGCTCCGCCGGCTCCGATCTCACTGCCGCGCTCGTCCGCGCCATGGGCCTTTAGGCCGGACTCCGGCCGGGCCCTGATCTGTAGCCCGAACCCGGTTCGCACCATGGGCCTCTAGACGGGCGCGGCGGCATCCACGGTGGCCCCGGTGTGCTCAACCGCTCTACGGGCCTTAGGGCGCACTTTTCCATCCGTGCAGGTCAGCGGCCCGCAATTGCACGCCGATGATGGGGCCGAGCCCACGGATTCAATACGCCGCCGTACGCGGCCATCGCGCAGACCACCTACGGCGCGGTGTTGAAGAAAACTCCCCTCGAGTCTTCAAGACGCCGCCGTACGCGCCCCGAAATTCCTATGCGTACGGCGTGGTGTTGAACGCGCCACCGACGATCACCACCACGCGACACTGGTGGGGCCAATGGGGTTCAAGTCCGACCCTCGTCCGCGCCATGTACCTGCGCGCAAAGGGGACGGGAGCCGCGCACCTACTCCCGACACTCGAAAAGCGCCCCGCGGGGAGGTGCGGGGCGCTTTCGCCAGGGGGCTTGTGCCGTGTCTAGCCGATGCGGCGACGGCGGCGGGCGGCCAGCTCGTCGACGGGCGCCTCGACCTGGGTGCCGTCGACGCGCTCGGACGGGAAGCTGGCGATGGAGCCGGCGAGCTCCTTCATGATGCCCGGCACCGCGATGCCGAACACGCCCTGGCCACCGTTGAGCAGGTCGATGACCTCCTCGTTCGAGCGGCACTGGTAAACGGTGCGGCCGTCGGAGACCAGGGTGATGGTCGCCAGATCATCGACGCCGAGGTCGCGGAGCTTATCCACGGCCAGGCGGATGTTCTGCAGCGAAATGCCGGTGTCCAGCAGGCCGCGCACGATCTTGAGCACCAGAATGTCGCGGAAGGAGTACAGGCGCTGCGAGCCGGAGCCGTGCGCGTTGCGGATCGACGGTTCGACCAGGCCGGTGCGCGCCCAGTAGTCGAGCTGGCGGTAGGTGATGCCGGCGGCCTGGCAGGCGATGGGCACGCGGTAGCCCACTTCCTCGTCCGGGCCCATGTCGAACAGCGACTCCTGCACGCCCGCGTCGACGTTGTCGGCGGCGGCGTGGTCGGAGTCCTGGCGATCAGCGATGCGATCGTCGGCCATGGTGATGTTCTCCCCTGGTAGTTCCACTGTTGTCGTTTATCTTTCGCCAAGGGTAGGGCACTGTCAACAGCATTTCGGCCGACACGCCGCAGGTCTAAACCTGAAGTTCAGCTTCAGAGTTTTGAAATTACAAAAGCGCAGTTCAGAGCGCCGAGCTGGAGGGCGACATGCACTTTTGCCGCTCAAGTCAAGGATCAGGCTTCGGGGGTGATCGGGGGTGCCACACCCGACACTCGAGTCACATCCAGTCACACGAGTAACACATTCGGGCGCCTGAACGTCAGGCGATCACTGGTTTACGAAAGAGGGCATCGCTTGACGATGAACGGCCTCGTTCTATGAAGCAGGACATGGCTCGGCGAAGCAGGGCATCGCTTGACGACGCCCACCTGTCCCCCAATTCGCCCGCCACGACGGAGTCGGACGCGCGCCATCGCTTGACGACGGCTACCTGTCCCCCGGTTCGCCCGCGCCATCGGAGCCACGCGAATCCCCATTCCCGCCGGAGCCGCCCGCCCCCTCGGAGCCACCGGACTCGCCCATGAAATCGGCGGCGTCGATCTCGTCGAGGAACCTGGCGAACTCCTCCACCGACTCCTCTTCTTCGTCGCCGGGGTTCTCGGGGTCGTCGAAAAGCGATCCCGCCGGCACCGACGCAGCCTCGAGGATCTCCCGCGCGAACAGCAGCGGAGCCTCGGCGATCTCGCACACGGCAACGGCATCCGAAACACGGCAATCGACCCGGCCGCCGTCCGAGAGCACCAGCGCGGCGATGAACACGCCCTCGTGATACCCCGTGACCTCGGCACGCTCAATGGAATTGCCCGTCGACTCCGCCATCTCGACGACGACGTCCTGCGCGCACGGGCGGTTCTGCGTCATGCCGGCCTCGCGTGCCGCGAGATAGGCCGCCTCCGCCGGGCCGATCCAGACGGGCACCACGCGGCCGCTGCCGGGCCACGACAACAGCAGCACGGGGTGATCTTCCGGCTCATGGACCAGAATGCCGCGGGATTCGACCTCCACCAATTCATCCATGTGGGCAGGCTACCCGTCAGCGGCCGAGGTCGTCGTTGACCTGGCGCTTGAGCAGGGTGCCGTGCAGGGTCACCAGCAGCGCGGTCATCTCGCGGGCCATTTCCTCCGCCTTCTGGCGGGCGCCGTCGCCCTTGGAACGGGCCATGGGGGCGGCCGCCTGGCCGATCAAGTCGGCCTCGCGCGACGCGGCGGTGCGCACGGTCTTCATGTGCCGAGCATCCAAACCGAACTCGCGCAGCTTGCCGGCCGTGGTGGCCAGCGCCAGATCATCGCCGTCGAAGCAGTCCATCGCGTCCGGCGACAGCAGCCGGGCACGCACCAGGCTGCCCAGGAACTCCTCGTCGATGCCGGCGCGCTCCGCCAACTCCGCGCGGGACAGGTGGACCACCGCGGACTCGCGGAACTGATCCGGGGTCACCAGCGGGGTCACCGACGCCAGCCCCTCGCCGACCGCGGCGACGTTGCCGGCGTCGATGTTGTCCAGCTGCTCCTTGATCACCTTCAGCGGCAGATAATTGTCGCGCTGGACGGTGAGGATGTAGCGGAGACGATCGACGTCGGCACGGGCGAATCGCCGGTACCCGGACTGGCTCCGGGACGGCGAAATCAGGCCCTCCGACTCGAGGAAACGGATCTTCGACACCGTGACGTCCGGGAACTCCTGCTGGAGCTCCGAGAGCACGGCGCCGATGGACATCTTCCCCGCGGAACGGGTCCGCGGGGAGGTTGCCCCGGAGTCGGGGGCGGAAGCTGGAACGGCTGCCACGACGGTGGTACTTCCTGGTGTCTACTTCGGGGCGGTGAGGAAGACCAGGCGGAACTTGCCGATCTGGACCTCGTCGCCGTTGGACAGGGCGGCCGAGTTCTTCGGCTCGCGGTTGACGTAGGTGCCGTTGAGGGATCCCACGTCGACGACCTCGAACTTGTCGCCCTCCATGCGGAACTCCGCGTGGCGGCGCGACACCGTGACGTCGTCAAGGAAGATGTCGCTGTCGGGATGGCGACCCGACGTGGTCACCGGCTGATCCAGCAGGAAGCGGGATCCCGCGTTCGGGCCGCGCTTCACCACGAGGAGCGCCGAACCCTCGGGCAGCCCCTCGACTCCGGGCACCGCGGGGTCCTGGCCGGCGCCGGACTCCATCTCCTTGAGCAGGTCGGCGCGGAAGACCGAAGTGGTCTCAACCGAAGCCTCAGGCTTGCCGGTGTTGTTCGTCATTGCACATCCTCCGGATAATCGTCCGATTTCCTGTAACGCTCTAAATCATAGCCGTTGCGACGGACGGGTGTGGGCGACTCCCTCAACGGAACATGGCCGCAACCGAGCCGACCACCGAATCTCCGCCGGACAACGGGTTGTCGTTGACCATGTACGTCCAGGTGGAGCTCGGCCGGCCCATGCCCTCCGCATCGAGGTCGACGCCGTCGGCGGTGATGGTCACCTCGCGGAAGCTCTTCGCGGCTTCGTCGACGGCCTCGGCGGCGAGGTTCTTGAACGCCGAAATGGCGGCGCGGTGGAACTCGTCGATGGGGCTCTCCTTCGCCAGCGCCCGCAGGTGGACGGACTCGCGGAGGTCGTCGAGATCGCCGAGATGCTCCGACCAGCCCATGTCCAGGTGATGGAGGGCGATCTCGCGGGCCGCGCCCTCCGCCACGTCCTCGGGCACGTCGGCGAGGACCTCGGCGGCGCGCTCCGGCTCGCGCTCGGACAGTTCGCGCCACGCCAGATCCGTGGTCAGCAGGCGTTCGCGGCGGTCGTCGAGAATCGCCCGCTGGTCGCCGATGAGCTTGTTGTACTTCCACGTCGTGGCGTGAATGGACAGCATCGTCGCCTCGGTGACGCGCTGGGCCCGGTCCACGTGGGCGGCGGCGCGCGGGTCGCGGATGCGGCCGTCGGCCTCGGGAGTGACGGTCAGTTCCTCCCCCGCCCCGCCTTCGACGACCATGTCGTCGTCGAGCGCCACGAAGAAGACGCTGGACCCGGGGTCGCCCTGGCGGCCGGCGCGTCCGCGCAGCTGCCCGTCGAGTCGCCCCGTGCGGTGGCGGGCGACGCCGATGACGCACAGCCCGCCGAGTTCGACGACCTCGTCCCGGTCGGCCTCGTCGCGACCGCCCAATCGGATGTCGGTGCCGCGGCCGGCCATCTGAGTGGACACGGTGACCCGCCCCGGCGCGCCGGCTTCGGCGATGACGGCGGCCTCCGCCTCGTCGTTCTTCGCGTTGAGCACCGCCGCATCGATGCCGCGCTCGGCCAGCGCCTCGGCCAGCCGCTCCGATTCGGCGACGTCGCCGGTGCCCACCAGCACCGGGCGGCGTCGGCCATGGACTTCGATGACCTCGTCGACGACGGCGGCGAAGGCGTCCTCGTGAGTCGCGTAGATCCGGTCGGGCTCGTCGTCGCGGACGCAGGGCTCGTTCGGCTCGACGACGGAAACCCGCATCCCGTAGAACTCGCGGAACTGGTCGCCCGCGGCGACGGCGGTGCCGGTCATGCCGCACGTGATCTCGTAGCGTCCAACCAGCTGCTGGATGGTCAGGGTGTCCAGCACCCGCCCGCCGCCGGAGACGTCGAGCCCCTCCTTCGCTTCCACTGCCGCCTGCAGCCCGTCGGGCCAGCGCTGCAGATCGGCGATGCGCCCGCGGGAGGAATCGACCAGCGCCACCTTCCCGTCGCGCACGATGTAGTCCACGTCGCGGCGCAGCAGCTCACGGGCGTGCAGGGCGACGTTGACCTGCACGAGGGTGGTGGAGACGTTGGCTTCGTCGTAAAGCGAATCGATGCCCAGCAACCGCTCGACGCGCGCGGCGCCGGTGTCCGTCAGGAACACGTTGCGGCGGCCGGCGTCGACGGTGAAGTCGTCTCCCTTGGCCAGGCGGCGGACGATGTCGGTGATGCGGCCGGCCGGGGCCTCGCCCTCCGCGGAACCGGCCAGGACCAGCGGGACGAGGGCCTCGTCGACGAGCACCGAGTCGGCCTCGTCGATGATGGCCACCCGCGCCGGCTGCTGGACGCGATCGGCGACGTCGATGGCGCAGCGGTCGCGCAGGACGTCGAAGCCGAGCTCGTTGACGGCGACGAAGACGACGTCGGCGGCGTAGGCGCGTCGGCGGACGTCGGCGTCGTCGGCCTCGTCGACGGATGCGGCGGTCAGCCCCAGGAACTCGAAGATCGGCCCCATCCATTCGGCGTCACGGCGCGCCAGGTACGAGTTCACGGTCACCGAATGCACCCGTTCGCCGCGCAGCGCGAAACCGGCGCCGGCCAACGCGCCGGACAGGGTCTTGCCCTCGCCGGTGGCCATCTGCACCACGTCGCCCTCCAGCAGGCGCAGCGCGCCCTGCAGCTGGACGTCGAAGGGCCGCAGCCCGGTGGCGCGCTCCGCAACCTCGCGCAGGCAGGCCAGCAATTCCGGCGCATCGTCGCGATTGGCGCGGGCACGGTCGGCGAGTTCGGCGTCGGACAGCCCCTTCAGCTCCGGCTCGAGCTCCGCGGCCCGGGCCACCAGCGACACGCTGCGCTTCTGATCGCGGCTCTGCTTCCCGCCGAGGGCCTTCCAGAACCAACCCATACCCGCCACGTGCGCCTCCGTCCGGCCGATTGCACCCGCGGGCGGCCGGGGCCAGCGCGGGTCCTTACGACGATCCAGCCTAACGCACCATTTGTCCGGCGCGTTCTGGCAATGTTGGTGCGAGACACCCGCAGAATCACTGACTCGAAAGTGGAGGCCACCATGGGCGACGTCCAGTTCATCCCCACCGCCGACCTGGTCGACGAAATCGGCGCGCACGTGCGCAGCTGCGACACGCAGTTCCGCGACATCGGCGGCGCGCGCGAGTTCTGCGGCCGCATTTCCACCGTCCGCTGTTTCCAGGACAACGCGCTGCTCAAGGCGGTGCTGTCCGAGGATTCCGACGGCGGCGTCCTGGTCATCGACGGGTCCGGCTCGCTGCACACGGCGCTGGTCGGCGACGTCATCGCCGCGCTCGGCCGCGATCACGGCTGGTCGGGCGTCATCGTCCACGGCGCGGTGCGCGACTCCAAGCTCATCGGCGAGATGAACTTCGGCTGCAAGGCGCTGGGCACCAACCCGCGCAAGTCCACCAAGACCGGCTCCGGCGAGCGCGATGTCGTGGTCAGCTTCGGCGGCGTCGACTTCGTGCCGGGCGACATGGTTTACGCGGACTCCGACGGAATCGTGGTGCGGTAGCCATGCGCATCGTCTTCACCAGCATTTTCGTCCCCGACCAGGCGGCGGCGCGCGACTTCTACGTCGACGTCCTCGGTTTCCGCGTCAAGCACGACATCCCCATGGGCGAGGTTTCCTGGCTCACCGTCGTCGCCCCGGAGGACCCGGATGGGCCGGAGATCGTCCTCGAGCCGGACGGCCATCCCGCGGTCGGCCCCTACAAGAAGGCGCTGTACGACGACGGCATCCCCATGAACACCTTCGAGGTCGCCGACGTCCGAGCCGAGCACGCGCGCCTGGCCGAGGCCGGCGTGGCGTTCACGGTCGAGCCGCAGGAGCTTCCCGACGGCATGGTTCGCGCCGTGTTCGACGACGGTTTCGGCAATCTGCTGCAGATTCACCAGGTCGCGCCGGACACCGACTCCGCGGCGTAGGTCCGCCATCGATTCCCGCACCCTGACCGGCGTCGACGTCAGCGAGTGGCAGGACGGCCTGCCGTTGTCCGCGGCGGCCGCAGCAGGCCACCGCTTCGCCATCGTGCGCGCCTGCGACGGCACGTACGCCGATCCGGTGTTCGCCTCGCACGTCGCCGACGCCCGGCGATCCGGGCTGCTCGTGGGCGCGTATTGGTATGTGCGCCATCCCCTGGAAGGAACGACTTTCCGGGAGCAGGCGCGGGTCGTCGCAAAGCAGCTTGTTTCCGCCTTCGGCACTGTGCTTGACGACGCACCGGCGGTCTGGCTCGACGTCGAGACCGTTCCGCACCGTCTGGGAGTCGATGACGTCGTCGCGGCGGCGCGGGCGTTGGAGGCCGAGGGCGTTCGGTGCGCCGGGATGTACGCGACGCGGTCCTACTGGCGGCTGCGCCGGTCCCCCGCGTTCGGCGATGGACCGTGCGAGGTGCCCGGTGGCCTGTGGCTCGCGCAGTGGCCGGGTGGTGCGTTGAAGGGCGATGAGGATGGGTGTGGCGGGCACGAGGGTGCGACTGCCGGCGGCGGGCACGAGGGGTCGTCCGCCTACCCCGGCGACGACCACCGTGCCTGGCGCCCCTTTCGAGGCCGAACCCCCGACCTGTGGCAATTCACGGATCGGGGGTCGGTGGCGGGCTTCACCGTCGACGTCAACGCATTTCGCGGCGACGAGGGTGACCTGGCCCGCCTGTTGGCCGGGGTCGGCTCGGGCTAGCTGGTCGCGGAGGCCAGCGACGGCGCCGACCACTGCGGATCGCGGCCGATGAAGGCGACGAGCTGGTCCACGGGATCCTCGGAGTCGGTCTCCACGGCCGGGCCGAAGTGGCCGGAGGCGCGCAGGTTCTCGCCCATGGCGGCCAGGCCCTCGCGCAGGCCGGTGGCGTAGCTGCCGGAGAGGTGGATCTCGATGTCGGCGGCCTTGGCCAGGTCCCACGTGTGCATGAAGATGTCGCCGGTGTACAGGCGGTCGACGGCCTCGTCGAGGCGCATGCCCGCGAAATCGCCGGACTCGATGACGGTGCCGGCCAGGTCGCGGTCGTCGAGGAGGCTCTGCACCTCGACGGTGCGCAGGCGCCAGCGCTCGGCGAGACCGCGGGACGGGATGTCCTTCAAGGTCGGGCCGCCCCACGACTCGAGGACCGCGGGGAACCAGGTGAGCAGGTGCTCGACGATGTCGCCGGCGACCCATTCGGGGACCGGGGTGGGCGCGTCCCACTTGGTGACGCGGTCGGCGACGGCCGCGAAGTCGCGGGCGATCTTCTCGTGTCGGGTCGAAATCTGGGTCATCTTTTCCTCCTGGGATCGCCGGCGCGGGCCCGTGCGGGAGTTGGCGCGGCGAGGACGAAGCGTCGTCACCGCAACCCGATCCGGCGTACGTTCCCGCCGGGGCGGCGGGTGGATGGTTGTGAAGAATAGCGCTAAGGATAGCGGTTTCTGCAAGTTTTACCGAAAGTCACGAAGTGTAACGCGTCGATGTCACCGGGATCCCGCGCCGAAAACCGCGGCAGGGGCCCGCCGACGCCGTCGGCGGACCCTTGCGTACAGCGGAGAGGTGTTACTCCCCTACCTGCAATCTCCTACTTCCGGCCGGCCTTCCTGCGCCGCCAGGTCACCAGAGCCATGCCCAGGGCAATCGTGGCACCCGCCAAGACGACCAACCCGGCGATCTCCACGCCAGTCACCGGCAGCTTCGACCCACCCGACGGCGGCTTCGCCTGGCCGGCACCCGCCCGCGGAGTCGACTTCACCGTCGACTTCACCGTCGGCTTGCCGTCCGCGCCCGTGGTGGTCGTCTTCACCGTCGTCTTTCCATCCGGACCGGACGTTGTCGTCTTCACCGTCGTCTTCCCATCCGGCCCGGTGGTCGTGGTCACCGAACCACCCGGAGTCGTCGGCTCGGACGTCGACGGCTCACTCGTACCGGACGGTTCGCTCGTCTTGCTCGGCTCGCTGGAGCTCGAAGGCTCACTCGTACCCGACGGCTCACTGGTCGAGCTCGGCTCACTCGTTCCGGACGGCTCACTCGTCTCGCTCGGGTCCGTGCTTTCGCTCGGATCCGTACTCGGCTCCGTCGATTCGCTCGGCGGCTCGTCGGCACTGCACACCAACGCCACCGCCGCCTGGTCACAGGCATCACCCGAGGACCACTGGAGGCCGTCATTGAATCCGCGCATGGGAACGTCCTGCAAGTACGGGGAGCCGACGATCTTGTTCTGCGGACCCACGGCATTCTGCTGCTGACCAGGGAAACGGTCATTGTAGTCCGACGGCAAAATCGTGGAGGTCAACGCACTCTAAATCGTGAAGAGCCCTTAAATGACCCAATTCCGATCTCCCCTTCACCCACCCCAAATGTGCATGACTCTTCGACGAAGGAAATGGCAATAGCGCCCCCTTACACCATTGTCATTACAGTTCCATTCGATCCGTAAAGGAAAAACGAAAAACCCGGTGGAGAGGAACTCTCCACCGGGTCGCAGCCGTGACGAACTGCATTTGAAAAACCTGGTCGGACTGACAGGATTTGAACCTGCGACCCCCTCACCCCCAGTGAGGTGCGCTACCAAGCTGCGCCACAGTCCGCCGCTGCCGTTCAACGGCAACTGCCACAGATTACAACATTGTCGGCATGGTGGGCTAATCCGCAGGTCGCGGCGGGTCGGCCGGTTCTTCCCCGGCCTCTCCCGGAGCCTCCCCGTCCACCGCGTCACCGGTCTCTTCGGCCGCTTCGATGCCTGCTTCCGGGACCGCACTCCCCGCTCCCGCCAGCCTCTCCCGCTCGGCCGCGATGATTTCGCGCGCGAGTTCCGCCTCGGACACGTCGTAGGCCTCGGGGGCGGCTTCGGCGGTCGTGGACACGCGCACCAGCTCGTCGAAAAGCTGCTTTTTGCGGGCGAGGATCTCGAGTATCCGGGCGTCGACGGAATCCTCCAGAAGCAGCCTGTGCACCTGCACCGACTCCAGCTGGCCCATGCGGTGGGCCCGGGCGATCGCCTGCCACTCGGTGGTGGGCTTGAGCTGCGGCTCGCAGATGACGACGACGGACGCCGCCTGAATGTTCAGGCCCACGCCGCCGGCGACGATCTGCGACACCAGCACCGCCCCACCCTCGGCAGCGGAGAACTCGTCGACGAGCTCCTGGCGGCGCGCCGCCGGCACGTCTCCTGTCAGCGGCCCCACCGCGACGTCGCCGAGCGCGACCATCACCGAGTCCAACACGTCCCGGAAGTGCGAGAACACGATCACGCGGCGGCCATTGTCGCGGGCCTCCTCCGCGATGTCGATGAGTCGCTCCATCTTCGCCGACCCCGCACCCGCCACGTACGCGGCGCGGCGCATGGCCATGAAGTTCCCCTCGTCGACGGCCTTGCGGTACGCGGCGTCGTCGGCGCCGGTGGCCTCGACCCAGTCGTCGACCTCGACCAGCTCGGGTAGCTCGTCGAGCACGTCGGCCTGGTTGCGCCGCAGGTACACCGGCGCGACGAGTTCGCGGAACTCGGCGACGGGCACGTCCTGCTCCCCCTCCAGCAGATCCGGCCGCAAATAGCGCACGAGCGTCCGGAATTCGTCGATGCGATTCTCCAGCGCAGTGCCCGTCAGCAGAATCGCGCCCTCGACCTGCTCGATCACGCCGGCCAGCAGCTGCGACCGCTTGGCGCCCGGATTCTTGATGTAGTGCGCCTCGTCGACGATCACGCACGCCAGCCCGGGACACCCGACGACGCGATCCCGCACCGACCCGAGCGTCCCGTACGTGGTCACGGCGACGCCGCCGCGCGTCAACCACTCGTCGATGGCCAAGTCCCGCGCCTGGCCGTGCAGGCGGTGCGCCTCCAGCCGCGACTTCGACTCGACCTCGCGGATCCAATTCGACACCACCGCCGCCGGGCACACCACCAGGAAATGCGTCTTCTCGCGGGCATGCAGATGCGTCAGCGCCGCCAGCGCCTCGATGGTCTTGCCCAGGCCCATCTCATCGCCGATGAGCACCTTCTTCTGCACCAGCGCGAACCGCGCCGCGAAATCCTGGTAACCGCGCAGCGAGGCCTTCAGGAACCGGGTGTCCAGGTCGATCCCGCGAATGGCCGCGATGATCTCCTCCGGCAGATCGCCGTGCACGCGGTCGCCCTCGTCGGGCAGCAACCCCAGCTGCGCCGCCAGCGCCTGGTAGTCGGCGGGCCGCGCCCGGAAATCCGCCCGCAGCTCATCGTCGGAGGCGTTCGCGGGCGCGCCGCCGTCGTCCGCGCCCGCATCCGGGCCAATGAGCTTGCCGACGGACCCTCGCAGCACCTCGGCCAGTCTCAACACCCCGGCGACGGCGGCGCGGAACTCCGGGATCCCCCGGCCGGACGTGGGAAAGACCATCGCGTCGCCCACGCCGGGTGCCATCACCGGCGCCAGCGAGGCCAGCGCCACCGCCGCAGTCGACCCGTCGGGGCCGCGCAGCGGGCCGCGCGCGATCTCCCACCGCCGCAGCTGACGCAGCACGTCGGTGGCCTCCGGCGTGCGCGCCGACGGATCGAGGAGCAACGGCTGGTCGTCCATCATCTGCTGCCGCAGCGTCTGGGCCGCGCCGAGGAGCTTCCGCGCCGAGTCCGCCCCGATGCCCGGAACGTCGGCCAGCGACGACCCCGCCTTGAGCACCGCCCCGACGGTCCGCAGGCCGGCGTCCTCGATGGGCGCGATGCGCAGCCGGTCCCGGGTGACGTCGCGCAGCGCCTCGACGCCGAGCCCCTCGAGCAGCTGATCGGTGGCCCGGCTCCGCAGCCGCTCTCCCGCGGCGATCGCCGCGACGCGGGTGGTCCGCTCGGTCTCGAGCGCCCCCGACAGCGCCGACAGCGCCCCGGGCAGGGCGGCGACGTCCGCGCCGGAGACGAGCTCGGGCGCCCCGAAACCGGGAGGCAAGCCGTCGGAAAGCAAACCGGTGACCCCGACGTCGGGGTACATGAGGTCCGTCGGCACCAGCTGCGGCGCCGCAGCGGTGGCCTCCACCTCGAGGCGGCCGAGCAACGCCGGCAAGTCACGGCGCCGCGCCCGGTCCACGACGTCGCCGAGGTACGCCACCGCCCTATCCGCGCCGGCCCGCGCATCGGGCCGCGAGAAGAACCTGCGCCAGCCCTCGGCGGCCCACGTCTCGCGCACGGCCGTCGCCGCGGGCCCGGCGAGCTCATCGATGAGCCGCGCCTCCTCCGCCCCTATGCCCGCCAGCCACCGGTGCCGCACGATCTCGCCCGCCCGCAGCAGCGCCGCCGCATCGACGGGCAAAACGCGCCACGCGACGTCGCCATCGACCTTCACCGGCACCGTGCGCCCCGTCAGTTCGGCGGCCGCCTGCCCGGCGGTCGCGGCAATCCGCGCCCGCCCATCGAGCACCCGCTGCGCCTGCCCGGACCAGAGGCGGATGAGGTCGATCGACTCGCGTGCGGCGGGAGCATTCATGCCCGTGACTTTATCGCCCGCCGCGGATCGGACCGCCGATCCACGGCGGCCCGCCCTCCCGATCCGGGCCGCGACGTACCCTGGGGGCATCGGAGGTGTCCCATGTTCTCCAGCAGATCCCACGGAAACCCGAGCTCACCGTCGCGCCCGCCCGCCGTCGCGGGCATGTTCTACCCCGCGGACCCGGGGGAATTGCGGCAGCAGGTCGAGCGGTTGCTCGCGGAGGCCCGGCCCCCGCTTGACGACGGCCCCGCGCCCCGCGCCCTCATCCTCCCCCACGCGGGCTACGTCTATTCCGGAGGCGTCACCGCGACGGGGTACGCGCTGCTCGGCGGGCCACCGCCTGATGGGCCAGCGTCGAGTGGCGCGTTCGCCCGCGCGGTGGTCATCGGCCCCGCCCACCGGGTGCCCGTGCGCGGAGTCGCCGATGCGGGAGTCGACGCGTTCGAGACCCCGCTGGGAACCGTCGCGACGCCCGCCGGCCTGCTGGACACGCTGCGGGAGCGGCTGTCGGGGACGTTCCCCGAGCTGCTCGTCACCTCGCCGAGGGTCCACGCCCACGAGCACTCCGTCGAGGTGCACCTGCCCTTCCTGCAGGTCCTCGCCCCGGAGCTGCCGGTGCTTCCGCTGGTGGCCGGCGATGCGACGGTCGAGGAAATGACCGAACTCGTCGCCGCCGTCATGGCGGACGAGGACACGCTGCTGATCATCAGCTCGGATCTCTCCCACTTCCTGACGCAGGACGAGGCCGTCGCCGTCGATTCCGGCACCCTCGACCGGATCGTCGCGCTCGAGGCGCCGCTGCCGCCGCGTTCGGCATGCGGGGCGATCCCCATCAACGGCCTGCTCGGCTTCGCCCGCCGCGCCGGATGGGCGGCGACCGTCGTGGACCGCGCCACCTCGGCCGACGTCCCCCACGGCGATCCCCACCGCGTCGTCGGTTACCCCGCCGTGCGCTTCGATCCGATCGGTTCCCGCCTTCCCGCCTACGCCCGCGCCGTCCTCGAGCACCGGTTGGCCGGCGGCCCCGACCCCGCCGATCCGGACGGCGGTTTCGGCGATCTCGTCGGCCACCCGTGGCTCATGGACGACGGCGCGTCCTTCGTCACCCTCACCGTCGACGGACGGCTGCGCGGCTGCATCGGTTCCTTGGAGGCCACCCGGCCCCTCGGCGCGGACATCGCGGCCCACGCCGTCGATGCGGCGCTGCACGATCCCCGCTTCCCCGCCGTCACCGCCGACGAATTGCCGGGCATCCGCGTCGAAGTTTCGGTGCTCTCCGCGCCGGAGCCCCTCGACGCATCTTCTGAAGCCGACGCCATCGCGGCCCTGCGCCCGCACGTCGACGGCGCGATCCTCTCCGGCTCCCCCACACGGGACGGTGCCGGCGCCGCCCTCGACCGCTTCCGCATGCGACTCGATCCGGCACCCCCGCGTCGCCGCGGCACGTTCCTGCCGCAGGTGTGGGAACAGCTGCCCGACCCGACGGAGTTCGTCCGGCACCTCAAGGCGAAGGCGGGTCTCGCCGCCGACGCCGGCTCCACCGGCTGGGGCGACGACTGGCGGCTGAGCGGCTACACGGTCCAATCCTGGGAGGAGGGCGAAGGACGATGAGGTCGGCGTCGTCAAGCAATCACGCGGAAACCCTGGGCACCCACCCCGCGCGGTGGGGGCGCGTGCTGGACGACGGCCGCGTGCAATGCCTGCTGTGCCCGCGCGAATGCCGCATGCGCGACGGGCAGCGCGGCTTCTGCTTCGTTCGCGCCAACAACGGCGGCAGACTCGTGCTGGACACGTGGGGGCGGTCGTCGGGGTTTTGCCTGGATCCGATCGAGAAGAAGCCGCTCAACCATTTCCTGCCGGGCACGTCCGTGCTCAGCTTCGGCACCGCCGGCTGCAACCTGGGCTGCAAGTTCTGCCAGAACCACGAGATTTCCACGTCGCGGCAGGTGGACACGCTCACCGACGCCGCGCTGCCGGAGGTCATCGCCGACGCCGCCGTCGCCGCCGGGGCCGCGTCCGTGGCATTCACGTACAACGATCCGGTCATTTTCGCCGAGTACGCCATCGACATCGCCGCCGCCTGCCGCGACCGCGGCGTGCGCACCGTCGGAGTGACGGCCGGGTACGTCTCGCCCTATGCCGAGGACGCGGCGGGAAGCGCGCGCGAGGATTTCTTCGGCGCGATGGACGCCGTCAACGTGGACCTCAAGGCGTTCACCCCGGAGTTCTACCGGCGCATCACGGGCGCCGACCTCGACGTCGTGCTCGACAACCTCGTTTGGCTGGCCGGGACCGAGACGTGGGTGGAGGTCACCACCCTGCTCATCCCCGGCCACAACGACTCGGACGCCGAAATCCGCGCGATGGCCGACTGGATCGTCGCCAACCTCGGCCCAGACGTCCCCCACCACTTCAGCGCATTTCACCCCGACAACCGCATGCGCGACGTGCCGCCGACCCCGCCGACGACCCTGCGCCGCGCCCGCGACATCGCCCGCGACGCCGGCGAGCGCCACGTCTACACCGGCAACGTCCACGACAAGGACGGCGACACCACCTTCTGCCCCGGCTGCGACGCCCCCGTCATCGTCCGCGATTGGTACCGCATGGTCGATTACCAGCTGCTCGCCGACGCCTCCGGCCGCGGGTCGTGCCCGCAGTGCGGCACGACGGTTCCCGGGCTTTACGACGCCGCCGGCCCCGGCGATTTCGGCCCCCGCCGCATCCCCATCCGCATCACCGGGCGGTGAACGGAAAAGGGTGTGGCGGGGGCCGGTCGAAAGGTGAGGAGGGTTTCGGGGGTTCGATCACCTCAGAGTGATCACTCCAGCGTGATGGTGATCGCCTGATCCGTCGTCGTCGCCGTGCCCGCCGGCGGATCGATGGTCGCCACCGTGCCGGTCAGCGCCGACAGGGAATTGGTCGTGTTTCCGTTGGCGTCGAGAATCGTGATGTCGCCGAAACCGGCGCGTCGCAAAGCAAGCTCGACCTCCGCCGGAGACTTGCCGACCGCCTCCGGCACCGTCGCCTCGACGACCTCCCCGCCGCCGAGGCCCGGGATGGCCGGCGGCGTCTCGCGGAGGCTGTTGACCTCGTCGCGCAGGCGGTCGAGCTCGTCGCGCATGGGGTCGGAGGTCGGCGTCGACTCCTCCGGCGACAGCGTTTCCGACGTCGTCGAGCTCGGCTCCGGCGGCGGCGTGGTCCCCGTCGGGTCGGCCGACTCGTCGTCGCCGGACAGGAAGCGGAACATCAGCGCCACCAGGATGACGATGGCGATGATCGCCGTCACCGCGATGATCGTCGCGCCCTTGCCGAAACCGCCCTTGCGCCCGTCGTCGCCGTCGTCCCGGCGATTGCGGCGGTCGCGGTCGTCGTAGTCGGCGCCACGGTCGTCGTAGGCGCCACCGCGGTCGTCGTAATTGCCGCCGCGACCGGCGTAGGCGTCGTCGCCGTAGCCCGGCGCC
>NZ_DURI01000096.1 GCF_012837295.1 Corynebacterium sp.
ATCTTCAGCTTCCTCACCTGCCTCCTGGGCGCCGTGATCCTGCTGTGGATCGTCGGCCTGGTGACCAAGCGCCGCTAAGCGGTAGTTCACCGACTCCGGGTCGTTCCTCTTTCGGGAGGGGCGGCCCGGTTTCTTTTTTGTTTGCCGACGCCCACGGCGTCGCCGCGGCGCCTCCTTAGCGGATCCCGGTCGGTGGGCGTCGCAAAGTAGTGCCACCGTCCCACAAATCCCCAGGTCGCCACTTTTCGACCGGAAGTTTTGTTGCACTTTCCGACGCTGGCTCTCCCGCCACCCCCCGCCGGTACCGCCCCCAACTACCCCGGATTCGCGGGATCCCCGTCGTCGATCAACCCCATCTCACCCGCAGTGGACTTCCCGGCCTGCCAGCGCAGGTCGTCGTAAAGCTCCCAACTTGGTGTCTGATCCCAGTCGGACTCGGCCCGCGGCCTGCCCATCCGCTCGCGGATGGTGGCGGCCATCTCCGCGACCACCACATCGAAGCGCCGATCGATGTCGATATCCGTGGTACCGGAGGAACCCCCAGTCCTTGCGCACCGCGATATTCCGGCGGGCGCGGTCGGAGCGGAACGCGCGAATGTCGGCGTGGAAATGCTTCGAATCGAACTCGATGAACAACCGCGCGTCGACGTGCACCAGGTCGAACCGGTACGGCCCGATGCGGTAGTTCAGCACGACGATGATGCTCAACTTCGCCAACGCCCGCGCCAGTCGCCGCTCCGTGTTCGATCGCGCCCCTTCGGGCTCCCACGACAGAATCGTGACCAACGCCCCGGCGCGCGGGTGAGCCAGTTCCCGCGCTTCGCGCAGTAACGCCGCCCGGCTGCCGGCGGTGGGGAATTGCTTGTTGACGATCGACGCCACCAGATCCGCCCGAGTCTGGGCGGCGCCGGTCACGCGCCAGCCATGGAGCGTGACGGCGGTGACGGTCCCGGGCGCCCGCCCGAGCGCCTTGGCACCGCGGAGGCGATTGACGTTGCGGGGGACGGTCACGTCCAGTCGTGCGGACGCCGAACTCCGGAACCCGTGGAGCCACGCGGCGGTGCGATGCTAGAACACCGTCTGCGGGTTGTGGCGCATCACCAGGGCCATCGTCGATTCGAAGGTCGTCGCCGGTGTCGAGTACCAGCCGCGGTCGATGCGCACGAGCCGGCCTTCGCGCGTCGCGCGGGCGGACGCGCGCTCGGTCCACCCGCGATTCAGCAGTTCCGCGCGGGTCGCGCCGAAAATCGGGCAGCGGCAGAGGATCCATGGTTGCCCCCATGACCCGAGAGGGAGGCATGGATGGCGGATTCGCGCTCGCTGAGCGGTCGAGGCGTCGGAAAGCGGAACAAAACGTGGGCGTCGAAAAACGCGACCTGGGGGTTCGCGGGACGGTGGCACTACTTTGCGACGCCCACCGGGTTGCCGCTCGGCCGTGGAGCCGAGAAGGAGCCGACGAATGGACGCCGAAGTCGGCCGACGACCGGAAAACAGGCGGGCCGCCCCTCCCCGCCGCCGCCGTGACTGTAAACTCCGGGGGAAAGCGCAATA
Organism: Corynebacterium sp.; assembly: GCF_012837295.1. Taxonomy (GTDB): domain Bacteria; phylum Actinomycetota; class Actinomycetes; order Mycobacteriales; family Mycobacteriaceae; genus Corynebacterium. The sequence continues at coordinate 1,552 of NZ_DURI01000096.1, forward strand.
TGCACTGACCAGTCTGACCAGTCGGTGCGGTGCCCGGCGAGGGGCAGGTACGACGAAAGGGCGGGAGCACGACGTGGCGGATGCGACGACCGGCAAGACGGCGCGGAGCGGCAAGGCCGCGTCGCGGCGCCGCAACCGGCCGAGTCCCCGCGACCGGCTGCTGACCTCGGCGACGGAGCTTTTCACCAACGAAGGCATCCGCGTCATCGGCATCGACCGCGTGCTCCGCGAGGCCGACGTGGCCAA
>NZ_DURI01000097.1 GCF_012837295.1 Corynebacterium sp.
CGGCGGCTTCGCCGTCGTCGCGGGTGAGGTACGCCGTGAGCAGCACGCCGCCGATGGCGAGGACGATGCCCAGGATCAGCGTGACCACGGACCCCTTCTTCACCAGGTTTTCGCGGAGCTCGCGCTTGGCGACGAGACCGATCGCCGTCGAGGCGCGGTAGCCGCCGCGGGTGGCGGGGGAGTGAGTGACTGGGGTGCTCATGACTGCACGACCTCCTGGTACAGCTCGGTCAGCGGAATGTGGATCGGCCCGAAGGAATGCACCGGGCCGTGGGAACGGGCGAGGTCCAGCAACTGCTGGTCGACGCCCGCCGGGGCGGATTCGGCCAGTGTGATGACGGTGCGGCCGCGGGCGTCGACGCTGGTGGCGGCGATGCCGGGGACGCCGTCCGCCCAGCCGGCGGGGGCTCCGTCGACTTCGACGCCGAGAAGCTTCGGGCCCTTCTCGCGCAGTTCGTCGACGGTGCCTTCCGCGAGCATCCGGCCGTCGCGGATGATGCCGACGCGGTCGCACAGGCGCTCCACCAGATCGAGCTGGTGGGAGGAGAACACGACCGGGATGCCCTGGTCCGCTCGCTCGCGCAGCACCCGCGACATCACGCCGACGGCGATGGGGTCGAGGCCGGAAAACGGCTCGTCGAGGACGAGGACGGCGGGGTCATGGACGAGCGCCGCGGCGAGCTGCACGCGCTGCTGATTGCCCAGCGACAGGGTGTCGACCTTGTCGCCGGCGCGCTCCGTGAGGTTGAGGGTCTCGAGGAGCGTTTCTGCGCGGTCCTTCGCGGTCGGGCCGTCCATGCCGTGGAGCCGGGCGAAGTAGATCAGCTGGTCGAGCACCTTCTCCTTGGGGTACAGGCCGCGTTCTTCGGGCATGTAGCCGATGGTGCGGCGCGACGTGTCGTCGAGCGGGACGTCGCCGAGGCGGACTTCGCCGCCGTCGGTGGACAGCACGCCCAGCGCGATGCGCATGGTGGTGGTCTTGCCGGCGCCGTTCGCGCCGACGAAACCGTAGATTTCGCCGGGGCGGACGGAGAAGCTCATGCCGTCGAGGACGCGGAGGTCCCCGTAGGACTTGCGGAGATCATCGATGATCAGCGATTTGCCGTTCATGATCGTCTTCCTTTCGGGGCTGTCGGGACTGTCGGGATTCGTGCTTCCGGATCTCGTGTCCGGGGGATTCGCGGTTTCGGGGGTACGGGGCGCGCGGTCATTCATCGGGCATCGTCCACGCGATGATCGCGGTGGGCAGCGAGAGGATGACGAGGAAGGGGATGAGGAAACCGAGGCCGAGCAGATAGGGCACGTCCGCGGCCCACCCGGGGCGGGCCTGTCCGAGCCACGTGCCGAAGAAGACCAGGCCGAGGCTGAAGAACATGCCGAACCAGGTGAAGCATTGGTAGGCGAGGCTGCGCAGGCCCTCCACCCGCTCGCGCTCGTATTCGTCGAGCGCCGACGCCGGCGCCCCGTCGAGGTTGTCGGTGACGATGACCAGAGTGGTCCACGTTCCGATGAGGAGCACCGTGAACAGGATCCATGGCAGGCCCCAGAACGAGGATCCGCCGTCGCCCAGCAACGCGACCGCGAGCATGATCCCCGCGACGAGCATCAGCGCGATCATCGTCAAGTACGCGACGACGAGCCGCCGTCGGGCGCTGCGGTTCCGCAGCCCCGGGAACCAACCGGCCATCTGCTCGCGCCGCTCGAAGTATTTCCGTTCGCGACGGGCCTGCCAGCGGTCCGGGAAGGTCATGTCGCGCGTGCCGTCATTCGTCGTCTTCATCGCGTTTCCTCCGGATTCTTCGGATCGGGTCGGGTCTGGTTTTCGGGCTGGTTCAGGGACTGCTGCTGCGCCTGCGCCGCATAGAGCGCCGCGGACATCGGGGTGAACTCCTCCCGGGAGAACACTGCCTCGACGGGGAGGCCGAACACCTCGCACAACCGGAACGCCAGGTCGAGGCTGGGGTAGTGGTCCCCTCGCTCGAGGGCGCCGATCGTTTGGGGGTTGACCTCCACGGCCTCCGCCAGCCGCGCGCGGCTGAGCCCGCGTTCCGCGCGGAGCACAGCCAGTCGATTGAAGATTGGTCTCTGGGGACCACGTTTTACCGGGCTCATGTGACCAAGGGTTGTAAAAACCCAACGGTCTGTCAATGGAAGCAACGAAAAATCTTCTGCATTGACGACGAAAAAGTGCGAAGTTCCCGGTCAGCGGAACCACGTACCCTGGAAAACGTGATCACACGGCCAACGATTCTCGGGATCCTGTTCATCGCCAACGTCATC
>NZ_DURI01000098.1 GCF_012837295.1 Corynebacterium sp.
CGCGCCGGGCACGAACGTCGACGCGCCGAGCAGCAGCGCGAGCCAATACAGCGCCGGCGAGGCGACGCCGGCGGCCGAGTCGGGCAGCGTCCACGCGCCGCCCAGCGTCGCCGACGAGGCGGATTCGGCGGCGTCGGGGGCCGCGAGGCCGATCAGGAACGCCGCGACCAGCGCGACGCCGGAGAACACCGGGACGAGGACCTCCCGATCGCACCACCAGGGCGTGGGCGGGGCCTCCGGCTCGGAGAAGTCCGTGGGTTCGGGGGCAACGTGCGAGCAGCCGCAGGCCGAGGTCATCGGACGGTCTCCTCGGTTGCGGGTTCGGCCTCGGGCTCGGGCTCGGACCCGGGGTCGGCGTCGGCGGTGGTGCTCGCGTCGCAGCAGCCCTCCACCGGGCAGGACGGGTCGAGGCAGGGGGCGTCGGCGTCGACGGCGAGCGTGACGTCCAGGAGATCGTTGAGCGCCTTGCGCAGGTGCGGATCGGCGATGTCGTACCGGGTCCGGCGGCCTTCCGGGGTGGCGAAGATGATGCCGCAGTCCTTCAGGCACGCAAGGTGGTTGGAGACGTTGGTGCGGGTCAGCTCCAGATCGTCGGCCAGGGCGCCGGTGTAGGCGGGGCCGTCGAGGAGCGTCATGAGGATGCGCGATCGCGTCGGATCGGCCATGGCGCGGCCGAGGCGGTGCATGACGTCGAGACGCGGGGCAATGGTCAGCATGTGCTGACCATAACACCCGTCAGTGGCTGCTGACGTATCGCGGTCCGGTGCGGCCATGGCCCTTGTCGGGGCCGTCGGACATTGGGGTGGCCGGGCATCGGTGCCGGGAGTGGTCAGTCGATCCGGGAGCGGTCAGTCGATGAAGTGGCATACGGCCGCATCCGTCCACCATGTCCCATTGTCGGGATGGCGGACCCATAGGCGGCGCGGCGACGGGCCGGGCGCGACGTCGGCGTCGACGACGATCTCGGCGGCCGTGCGCGTCGACCACCGAAAAAGGCCGTCATGGAAGAAGTGCAGCCGCCGCCCGTCCGGGGCGATGGCGATGAGCCGCTCGCCGTCGTCGGCGGCATCCAGCGACTGCGGCGTGACGACGAGGGCGTCGGCCGGCGGGGCCTCCGGCGCGGCGATCGGTGCGGCGTAGGCGGGGCGCAGTGACGGGTCGGCCGTGGTGCCGGCGATGCTGCGGCGATGCCACGTCGCGGCGAAGCGCAGGCGGCGGGCGTCGGAGGGGGAGTGGTGGCGGCCCGTGGTGGTCTGGGGCGCGATTCTAGGCTCGTTCGCGGCTGCTGACGCGATGGCGTTCGCGGCGGGTGCCGCGTTGGGGTGTGCGATGGCGTTCGCGGCGGGGTTCGTGGATGAGTTGGTGGTGGTGGCGGCGTCGATGGCGCGCATGGCGGGTTCCTCCCGGTCGAGTTCTTCCGACCGCCGGAGATCCGGCGGTGGCCGGTCTTCCCGGGAGGGCACCGAGGCTCGAACCGCGGTTGCCGTGCGGCGATGAAGTCCCGGGGCCCGTGCAGCCCGCCGCAACTCTGGACCTGCCGCCACTATAGACCAAGCGGTCTATTCGGTGTCAAGCAACCTCGCCACCGCGGCCAGCGGGAGCTCCAGCCAGCCCGGGCGGTTCTGGGCCTCGTACAGGCACTCGTAGATCGCCTTGTCCAGGATGAACGCATCCAGCAGCGCCGCCTCGTCGCGGGGATCGCGCCCCGACGTCGACGCGTACCCCTCCAGGAACGCCTCCACGTTGTGGTCGGCCCACTCCGCGACGCGGAAACGCTGCTGGGGGGAATCCTCCCGGCCCGTCAGCAACGGGTAGTGCGCCGCGTAATCGAAGGACCGCACCATGCCGGCGACGTCGCGCAGCGGGTGATCGGGCAGCCGGCGCTCGTCCCACGGGCGCGACGGCTCACCCTCGAAATCGATGAGCAACCAATGCCGCGGCGTGCGCAGCACCTGGCCCAGATGCAGGTCGCCGTGAATGCGCTGCACCGGAACCCCATCGTCGTCGACGGACTCCGCGGCCTTTTCGAATACCGCCTCGGCAGCGTCGTAAAGCTCATTGACCTGCGGAACCAGCCCGGCGACATGGGCCAGGCGGACCCGCATCGGGGCGACGAGCTCCTCGCCCGACACCCGGCCGCGCACCGGCACGGCCGCCGCCAGATTCTCGTGGACCTCCGCGACCGCCGCACCCAGCGCGGCCGCCTCGAAACCGAAGGCGGTGCCCAGATCCTCCGGCTGCAGATCGGCCTCGCGGATGATGTCGCGCACCGACGTCAGGGCCATCGACCAGCCGTCGGCGGAATTGGGCACGAACTCCTGCAGCATCGCGGTGGTGTACGTCTCGCCGTCGACCTCCAGCTCCGCCCAGCCGTACAGGCGAGGCACCGACGCGCAATCGGCCGCCGACAGCGCCGCCAACAGCTCCACGTCGGCGTTGACGCCCGGGTGCAGGCGGCGGAAGACCTTCATCATCACCTCGTCGTCGAAGATGACGGAGGTGTTGGACTGCTCCACGCCCATCGGGCGGCCCTTCTCGGGCACGGGCAGCTCTGCGCCGGAGACTTTCTTCAGCACCATCGGGCCCAGCGCGCCGTCGGCCGCGAGGGTCCGGCCCAGCGCCGTCACCGCCGCGGGATCGACCAGGGCGTCGTAGCCCAGCACGCCCTCGCCGGCGACGAGCAGTGCATCCTCGTGCGCCGCCGGCAGCGCGTCGCCCCAGGCGATCGGCAGCAGGTAGGCCGGGGAGGCGCCGCCGCTGCGCACGCGGACGAACAGCAGGTCCACGTCCGGGGACTCGGCGTCGCCGCGCACCGCCGGCGCGTGAACCAGCACGTCCAGGCCGTCGATGCCGGCCGCCTTGTCGGCGAAGAACCGGTGCAGCGGCAGCGTGCGGACCAGCTCCGAGGCGATCAGGTCGGCGTCGGGCAGCGTGAACCCATCGCCGATCGGGCCTGCGGACGCGCCGCCGCCGAGATCGCCGGAGGTGGGGTGGGAATTTCGGTTGTCGGTCATCGATTCGCCTCTCGCTCATCGGAATCATCGGGCGCGCCGGCGGTCGCGGCCACCGGGGCGTCGGAAATGGCCTGCGCCACCGGCACCGTTGGCGCCGCCGACGACGCGGCGATCACCGGGGCCTCCGGCGGGGTCTGCAGCTCGAACCAGTAGAAGCCGTGGCCGGGCAGCGTGATCTGGTAGGAATCGGCCCCGATCTCGGGGAACGGCACCGAGCCGGTCAGCTCGACCGGGGTGGCGCCGGCGAACTCGGACAGGTCGAGCTCCACGGCCTGCGGGTACTTGGACAGGTTGTTCACGCACAGCAGGCGCTCGTCGTCATGCTCGCGCAGGTACGTGAGCACCGAGGGGTTGTCGCTGTCGAGCTCGCGGAAATCGCCCAGGCCGAAGGCCCGGTACTTCTTGCGCACGTGCACCATCCGTCGCACCCAATTGAGCAGGGAGTTCGACGAACCCATCTGGCTCTCCACGTTGATGCCCTGGTAGCCGTACGTCGGGTCCTGGATGGTCGGCAGGTACAGGCGGCCCGGATCGCAGCGCGAGAAGCCGGCGTTGCGGTCCGGCGACCACTGCATCGGGGTGCGCACCGCGTCGCGGTCGCCGAGCCAGATGTTGTCGCCCATGCCGATCTCGTCGCCGTAGTACAGCACCGGCGAGCCCGGCAGCGACAGCAGCATGGCGTTGAACAGTTCCAGCTGGTTGCGGTCGTTTTCCAGCAGCGGCGCCAGGCGGCGGCGGATGCCGATGTTCGCCTTCATCCGCGGGTCCTTCGCGTACTCGGCGTACATGAAGTCGCGCTCGGCGTCGGTGACCATCTCCAGCGTCAGCTCGTCATGGTTGCGCAGGAAGATGCCCCACTGCGCCGACGAGGGGATGTCCGGCGTCGAGTCGAGGATCTCCGAGATGGGGAAGCGCGACTCGCGGCGCACCGCCATGAAGATGCGCGGCATCAGCGGGAAGTGGAACGCCATGTGGCACTCGTCGCCGCCGACCTCGGGGTCGCCGAAGTACTCGACGACGTCCTCCGGCCACTGGTTGGCCTCGGCCAGCAGCACGCAGCCGGGGTACTCCTCGTCCATGACGGCGCGGCACTTCTTCAGGAACTCGTGCGTCTCCGGCAGGTTCTCGCAGTTGGTGCCCTCGCGCTCGAAGAGGTACGGCACGGCGTCGAGGCGGAAGCCGTCGAGGCCCAGGTCGGACCAGAAGCGCAGGACGTCGATCATGGCCTCCTGCACGGCCGGGTTGTCGTAGTTGAGGTCAGGCTGGTGCGAGAAGAAGCGGTGCCAGTAGTACTGGCCGCGCACCGGGTCGTACGTCCAGTTGGAGTCCTCGGTGTCGACGAAGATGATGCGCGCGCCCGAGTAGGTGTCGGGGTCGTCGGTCCACACGTAAAAGTCGCCGTAGGGCCCGTCGGGGTCCATTCGGGACTGCTGGAACCACTCGTGGGTGTCGGAGGTGTGGTTCATCACCAGGTCGGTGATCACGCGGATGCCGCGGGCGTGCGCTTCGTCGAGAAGCAGCTTGAAGTCCTCGACGGTGCCGAATTCGGGCAGCACCGCCCGGAAGTCGCGGATGTCGTACCCGCCGTCGCGCAGGGGCGAGTCGTAGAACGGGGGGAGCCACAGGCAGTCCACCCCGAGCCACTGCAGGTAGTCGAGTTTCTCCCGCAGACCGTTCAAGTCGCCGGAGCCGTTGTTGTCCGAGTCGTTGAACGCGCGCACGAGAACCTCGTAGAACACCGCGCTTCGATACCAATCATGCATGGGGACCAGGGTAGGGAAACGCCGGTCATCTCGCAGGGAAGATCGATGGGTCGGGACTTTTTCGCTTGACGACGCCTATGCGCCCCGCCGTTCGTCCAACACCCGCATGAGCCGCGCGGCGTCGTCCGGCGCGAGCTGCGACGCGGTGACGGAGACGGGCCCGCCGACGAGGTCGATGCGCACGTCGACCAGGGACAGCGCCCGGGACAGGGGGCCTTGGCGGAGGGTGTGGCCCTGGATCCGGGACCAGGGGATCACGGCGCGCAGCCGGCGCAGTCTGCCGGAGGTCACCACCAAAGCGCGCGGGGTGATGCGCACCGTCTGATTCCGCCAGTCGATGGGGGAGATCCAGACGGATCGTTTCGGCGACGCCCACATCGCCTCCGAGGGCTCGTGCCGGAGGCCCGTGATGCGTCCGATGATTCCGTCGACGACGGCGTCCGACTCGGGCAGCGGGGCGACCGGCAGGAGAGTCGTGGAGACCTCCGAGCCTTCGCCGACGTACCCGGCGACGTTGAGCCGCACGGTCGCCCAGTGCAGCGGGCGCCACCACGCGGGCTCGATGATCTGCATGGCGTGGATCCGCCGCACCGGAATGGTCTGGCGGCGCGTCGCGGTGAGGCCCGCGGCGATCTGCAGCCGCCCCGCGCGATCGTCCGCGGCGAGAGTGAAACCGTGGAACTTGTTCCACTTCTGCCAGACGGAGGCGACGATGCCGAAGAGGAACGCCGCGACGCCGATGAACGAGGTGCCGGCGATGGCGCCGAAGGTCATGACGACCATTTCCGTCATCGACACCTGCTCGGCCGGGCCGACCGCGTTGATCACGGCGAAGGAGCCGAAGAACGCGATCGGGATTGCGAGCAGCACCAGCAGCCCGGGGCCGAGCGCCGCAGATGCGAACAACCGGCCCGGAGGCACGGGGCCGTGGAGATGGGTTTCGTCGGCGGGATCGGCAGACGCTTCCGGAATCGTGTCCCGAAAATCGGCGGGGGCCGTCGGCGACGCCGTTGGTTTCGCCTCGGCGGGGTGAGCCGACGGCTCCGGAGCAGCCCCGTGGGGATCTGCCTCGACCGCGCGTTTGGCTTCGAGGACGGCCGCGCGCACGGCGCGGCAATCGTCCATGGTGAGGAACCGGATGGTCAGGTCGGAGTCTTTGCCGCCGGCGGTTTCCACCTTCACTTCGCCGAGCCCGACGAGACGGGCCAGCAATGGCTGGTTGACGTCCACCGCCTGCACCCGGTCGAAGCGGGCGGTGCGCCGCGTCCGGATGAGCCAGCCCGAGCCGATGCGGACCTCGGCGTCGGCGAGCTCGAAGAACCGGTACTTCCACGAGATCCAGGAAAAGACGGCGGTCAGTGCGATGACCAGCACCGATATGCCGGTCGCCACGAGCCACGCGATCGGGCCCGAGTCGGTGAGGAAATTGATCAGCTGACCGAGCGACGTCGACTGCTGGACGACGTTGAAGACGATGACGGCCACCGCAGCGGCCAGGGCCCGTCCGCCGGCCAACAGCGGCGTGACCGGGTGGACGCGGCGGCGTCCCGGCCCGACCGGGCCGGGGTCGGCGGGCGCGGTCACAGCCCGGCCATCCTCTCGCGGGCGCGGTCGGACAGTCGTTCGCGCAGTTCCCGGGCCTGCGCGCGGGGCAACCCGGACAGCTGGGCGTCGGAGGTCGCCGAAGCGGTGTTGAGCTTTACCGTGGCCAACCCGAAAAGCCGCAGCAGCGGGCCTTCGTCGATGTCGATGAATTGGATGCGCCCGTACGGGACGACGGTCACCGATCGCCACCAGCGGCCGCGGGCGACGATCATGTCTTCTTCGCCTTCGCGGTATGCGTGAGCGGAAACCTGGCGGCCGATGATCCACAGGAGCCAGAGCAGCAGCGCCACGGTTGCTGCCGCGGCGATCCACCACAGCGGGTGCAGGAACAGCGCCAGCGCGACTGCGGCGATGAGGGGCGGGAGCAGCCAGATGGTCGCCGAGATCCGGCGCACCGTGGCGAGTTTCGGGGAAACGGGGGTCAAGTGCGGGGAATCCGGATCCAGCAGGTCGAGCGCCATGTCACCGAAACTATCAGCCGTACCGGATTTCCGATGGACGAGCGGGCGGTGACCGTCGGCCACCCGGATTCGGCATGATGGGGGCATGGATCCGCAGCGACGAGACGACCAGCCCGACCCCCGGTGGGACGACGGCGCCGCACCGCGGCCCCAGTGGGACGGCAGCCCCGACCCGCGGCCGATGCACGAGCGCGGCGTCGGTCCCGACGACGATTCCCGCGACGACAACCTGTTCACGAAGTACCGCGCCGTATGGGCGGTGCTCATCACCCTGATCACCCTTTTGGTCTGCTGGCAGATTCTCCAGTTCGCGCTCGACGTGGGCTTCTGAGGCGGACGATTCCGACGGGCGGTTCCGGCCACTCAACGGCTCCGGCGGGATCTAACGGATCTAACGACCCAGACCGGATCTAACGGATCTAACGGCTCCGGAACATCGCCCGCACGCCGCCCCACGGGTCGGCTTCGTCGGCTTCGACCGCCCGCTCACCGCCGCCGTACCAGATGCGACCCGTGCGCTCGGGGGGCGAATAGCGCGGCCAACCCGGATCACCGGTGTGGATGAACGACACCACCTGGTCGTGGAACGGGTGGCCGGCCTCGCGACCGAAGAAGCGGGGCAGATCGACGCAGTGAGGGGCGCCGTCGGTCACCCGCCCGTCGGGGCCGATGCCGGTGCCCTCGCCCGGCCGGAACTCGCCGACCCAGGTCGGCATGCCTGCCGCCGCCGAGGAATCGGCGACCGCGACCGCGCTGGCCCGGATTGCCGCGTCGGAGATCACGCCGCCGATGGGCCGGTCGCCGGCCTCCGGCGGCAGCGGGCCCATGGCGCCGTGTGCCGCACCGATCGCCCTGGCCAGGATTCTCGCGCCGGGCTTCGCGTCCGCCCAGATGAGTGGCGGCGCGAAATGGAACTCCTCGCTGGTGGCGGTCACCATCAGCGGCACCCTCGGCCGGATTTCGGGGATGCGCGGGCCCACGGCGGTGTCAGTCGGGGCCACCGCGGCCAGCAGGCGGTAGGCCTTGTCGGCGATCTCCGGGGAGGGCGCCCCCGACGGGCCGATGCCTCCGATGCGGGCGAGCAGGCGTCGCAAAGCATTGCCGGAACCACGGGACAAGCCGGGCGACAGGGCGATGACCCGGTGCACGAGCCCCTCCGAGCGCGCGTCCGACGCCAGCGCCAGCGCCAGGCCGGCGCCGGCGGACTGGCCGGACAACGTGACGTTGCCGGGGTCGGCCCCGAACGCGGCGGCATTGTCGCGGACCCAGCGCAGGGCGTGGACGAGGTCGTCGACCGCGCGGTACGGCGCGGCGTCAGGAGCGCCGGCGCGGCCATCGTCCGCCATGCGCCAGAAGCCGTCGAGCGTCTTGCGGTAGCCCAGGGACACGGTGACGATGCCCTGCTCCGCGAACCGGCGCATGGTGCACCACGGCTCGGAGGGGTGGCCCTCCTCGAAACGGCCACCGTGGATCCACAGCAGGATCGGGCGGGTGGCGTGGGCGGTGGCGGCTGAGTCGGACGCATCGCCTGGCCCCGCGGCCAGACCGTCGACCGGGGCGGTGACGGTCAGCTGCATGTGGCCGACGCCCTCGCGAAGGGGTGTGCCCGAACCGTCGCCGAGCGGATCTCCGATGGGCTCGCGGCCGTCGTGCGCACCGGGCGGCACCGGCGACGACGGCCCGAAGGGCTCGGCGGTGGCGTACGGGATGGTGTGGATCCGCAGCACGCCGCCCGATGCGAGGCCGGTCAGGGCACCGGCCGGGGCATCGACGGTGACTTCCGCGGAGCCCGGGCGGGCGCCGGGAATCGGCGTGGCATTGGAATCGCTCATGGCGACAAGCGTAAACGCCCGATCCGCGGCCGGGGCTACAGTTGGGCGACATGAGCAACGAAGACGCCAAGGACCAGACCCTCGCCGCCAACCCGCTGCTGACGCCGTCGACGCTGCCGTACGGGCTGCCCGATTTCGCGGTGATCGGCGATGAGCACGTCATCCCCGCGTTCCGCACGGCCTTCGTCGACCATGACGCGGAGATCGCGGCGATCGTCGACAATCCGGAGGCGCCGAGCTTCGCCAACACCCTCGAGGCGCTCGAGGCGGCGGGGCAGCTGCTGGAGCGGGTCGCGGCGTACTTCTTCAACGTCGCCGGCACCGATGCCACGGAGGAGCGCCTGGCCATCGAGTCGACCATCGCGCCGGAGCTGGCCGCGCACCTGGACGGCGTGCGGCTCAACGAAGGCCTGTGGTCGCGCATCAAGCGGGTCGCGGAGCTTTACGACGGCCCGTCGGGCACCTCGTCCGACGTGCCCGAACTCGATGACGAGGCGCGTCGGCTGCTGGACAAGGTCGTCCGCGACTTCCGCCGCGCCGGCGCGGACCTGGACGACGAGGGCAAGAAGCGCCTGAAGGAAATCAACTCGCGGCTGTCGGAGCTGTCGACGGCGTTCGGCGAAAACCTGCTCGCCGACACCAACGATCGTGCCGTGGTCATCACCGACGAGGCGGACCTCGCGGGCTTGTCGCAGGCGGCGAAGGACAACCTCGCCCGATATGCCCGCAAGGCCGGCAAGGACGAGGGCTGGTTGATCCCGCTGGATCTGCCCAGCGTGCAGGCGGTTCTCGTCGATCTGGAATCGCCGGACACCCGCGCCCGCGTGTATGCGGCGTCGATCGCCCGCGGCACCGGCGAGGGGCACGACAATCGCCCCGTGCTGCTCGAGGAGGTGCGCCTGCGCGCCGAGCGGGCCCGTCTTCTCGGCTACGACAGCCACGCCGATTACGTCATCGCCGACGAGACCGCCGGCGACGCCGCGGCCGCAAAGAAGCTGATCACCGATCTTGCGCCGGCGGCAGTCGCCAATGCCGAGGGCGAGTACAAGCGCGTCGCCGACCTCGCCGCCGAAGCCGCGGCGCAGGGCGGTGCCGCGGGCGAGGGGGCCGACGATGCCGTGAACTCCGACGGTGACGAGGTCGAGGGGGCCGCCGAGGTCGGCGCCCCGGATTGGCCGTACTGGGCCGAACGGCGGCGTGCGGAGGAGTTCGCCGTCGACGGAGAGAAGCTCAAGTCCTACTTCCCGCTCGAACGCGTGGTCCGCGACGGCGTCTTTTACGCCGCGAAGAAGCTCTACGGCATCGACGTCGTTCCCCGCGAGGACCTCGTCGGGTACGCCCCGGGCGTCACCGTGTGGGAGGTGCGCGACGGCGAAACTCCGGCAGACGGCGCGTCCGCCGTCGAGTCCGGGGACGATGTGGCGGGCGAGACCGGCGGAGAGACGGCCGACTCCGGCATCGGGCTCATCCTCACCGACTTCTTCTCCCGCCCGACCAAGCGCGGCGGCGCGTGGATGAGCTCCTTCGTGGACCAGTCACACCTCCTGGGCACCAAGCCCGTCGTGGTCAACGTGCTCAACATCGCCGAGCCGGCGGAAGGGGAGGAGGCGCTGTTGACGCTGGACGAGGTCACCACCCTTTTCCACGAGTTCGGCCACGCCCTCCACGGTCTGCTGTCCGACGTGCGTTACCCGCGTTTCTCGGGCACGAACGTCCCGCGCGACTTCGTCGAGTTCCCCTCCCAGATCAACGAGAACTGGGCGCTGGAGCCGTCGATCCTGGCCAACTACGCCGTCCACGCCGAGACGGGCGAGCCCATCCCGGACGAGCTCGTCGAGGCCGTGAAGAAGGCGCGCACCGCGGGCGAGGGCTTCGCCACGACGGAGTACCTCGCGGCGTCGGCGCTGGACCTGGCGTGGCATTCGCTGACCCCGGAGGAGGCCGCGGCCATTTCCGACGTCGGCGAGTTCGAGCAGAAGGCCCTGGAGGAATACGGGCTGGACGTGGCGAACCTGGCCCCGCGGTACCGGTCGACGTATTTCAACCACATCTTCGCCGGCGGCTACTCGGCCGGGTACTACTCGTACCTGTGGGCGGAAGCGCTCGACGCCGACGGCTATGGCTGGTTCACCGACAACGGCGGCGCCACCCGCGCCGGCGGCGACCGCTTCCGCGGCACCATCCTGTCGAGGGGCGGCGCGATCGATTTCGCCGAGGCCTACCGGGAGTTCCGCGGCCGCGACAAGGACATCAGCCCCCTGCTCGAGCGCAGGGGATTGGCCGGCGCCGGCGTCACCGCCGGGTAGCGGGTGATTCCGGACCGTCGGGTAAGGTGAACCGCCGTGTACGAAGCGTTCGAGGGAACCGTCGATTCGATCGGCCAGTGGCTGACGCAGTTGCCGGTCTTCGGGCAGACCATCGTGCTGCTGGCGTTCCTCGTGCCCGTCGCCGGCGCGGTGGCGTTCGTGTTCATCGGCCTGATCGACATCGTCGTCGGCCGCATTTCCGGGCGGTGGGCGAAGAAGCGCCCCACCCGGGAGGGCAGGGCGCGAATTGAATTGGTGGAACAGGACCCCAGCTGACCAGCGGGGAAATGCGAGTGCAGGACCCCAGCTGACCAGCGGGGAAATGCGAGTGCAGGACCCCAGCTGAACAGCGGGGAAATCGTGGAGCAGGACCCCAGCCGATTGGCGGGGAGCGAAGCCCCGGTCAATGACGGGGAAGTGGAGAAGGAGAGCCCAACATGCGGAAGTCACCGGTCAAGATGGCGCTCATCGTGCTCATCGTCCTCGTGCTCGTCGCCGGGATCATGACTCAGCTCTGATCACCGCCCGGTACCGATCGCCGGCCCGGTAGCGAGCGCTCTCCGGCATCGATCGCCCCCCCCGGGGCCGATCATCACGCGTGGACGTTGGCCGCCCGTGCGCCCTCGGCGCCGATCGACGCCGTCGACTCGCCGGGCTCCGGCGCCGGCAAACCATTGCGGTGATCGACGAACAGGCAGATCACCAGGGCGATGGCGGTGGGGATGACCCACGACAGCGACTGCTCGTACAGCGGAAGCTCGGCAAGCGCCGGAATCGCCGACGCCGGTTCGACGGCCAGCGCCCGCGCCAGATCGATGAGAGCGAAGACGCCGGCCACGGCCACCGGAATCCGGTATGACCACACCAGCTTGAACGGCAGCGCGGCCTGCAGCAGCGTCAGGAACACCAGCGCCACCGCCATCGGGTACAGGAACACGTTCAGCGGAATGGCGATGCCGATGATCGTCTCCAGCCCGAGATTCGACATCAGCAGACCGGCCAACGTGAAAACGACCGCCCATGCCTGGAACCCGATGCGGGGAGTCAGCGAAGAGAAGAATGCGGCGGTCGAGGTGATGAGGCCGACGGCCGTCGTCAAGCAGGCCAGCAGCACGATCAGCGCGAAAATCCACGCGCCCGCCGCGCCGAAGGACTGGGTGGCGGCGTCGGAAAGCAACAGCGCTCCGTTGGTGTATTCGCCCTCGATGCCCCGGCCCAGACGGCCCAGGCCGAGGTAGACCACGCCGAGCAGGATCACCGCGACCACGCCCGCCAGGATCGACGAGGTGACCACCCGGCGCTGGTCGCGGATGCCCCGCGAGCGAAGCGAATCGATGACCACGATGCCGAAGACCAGTGCGGCCAGGGAATCCATGGTCAAGTAGCCCTCGAGGAATCCCGCGGCGTAGGGGGCGTCGGCCCACTTCTCCGTCGGGGCGCCCGGCTCGCCCGTGAGCACCATCGAACCCACGACGACCAGCGCCACGATGAGGACCAGCAGCGCCGGAGTCAGCCACCGGCCCAGCGAATCGACGATGCCGCCCGGCCGCAGCGACAACCACAGCGACACCGCGAAGAACGCCACGGTGAACGCGAACAGCGCCCACGCCGACGTCGTCCCCGCCACGCCCGCGACGCCCGTCTCGAACGCGACGTTCGCCGTGCGGGGGATCGCGTACAGCGCGCCGATGGAGAGGTACACGGCGACGGAGAAGACCAGGCCGAAGACCTTGCCCGTCCGGGACGCGATGTCCACGATGCCGTTGCCCGACACCGACACCGCGATGACGGCCAGCGCCGGCAGCAGCACCGCCGTCGACAGGAACCCGGCCATCGCGGGGCCGTAGGCGGTGCCGGCCTCGACGCCCAACTGGGGCGGGAAAATCAGGTTGCCGGCGCCGAAGAACATGGCGAACAACATGAGCCCGACCACGATGATGGTCGGGCCGGCGGA
>NZ_DURI01000099.1 GCF_012837295.1 Corynebacterium sp.
CACCGGCCGACGGCGGCCAGGCCCGCCCGGCCATCGACCCCGTCCATCCCGATCACCCGGATCACCCCGACCACCCGGCCGCCCGTGGCCGCCTGTTCGGCTGGGACCTCCACGGCGACGGCCGCACCATCGCGCCCGGCGCGGTCGTGGCCCCAGAGGAGCGGCTGGACTGGCCGCGCACCATCGGCATCGGCATGCAGCACGTCATCGCCATGTTCGGCGCCACGCTGCTGGTGCCCCTGCTGACCGGCTTCCCGGTCAACACCACGCTGCTGTTCTCGGGCATCGGCACGATCCTGTTCCTGCTGATCACCCGCAACCGGCTGCCCAGCTACCTCGGCTCGTCCTTCGCGTTCATCGCGCCGTTGACGGCGACGCAGGCGCAGGGCATCGCCGCGCAGTCCGGCGTGGTCATCACCGCCGGCATCGTGCTGGTCCTCGTCGGCGTCATAGTGAAGAAGGCCGGCCGCGCCGCACTCGACGCGGTGATGCCGCCGGCCGTCACCGGCGCCATCGTGGCGCTCATCGGCTTCAACCTGGCCCCGGTGGCCGCCACGAACTTCTCGGCGCAGCCCCTGGTCGCCGCGGTGACCATGCTGTCGATCCTGGTGGCGACGGTCGCGGGCCGCGGCATGATCGCGCGCCTGGGCGTGCTCATCGGCGTCGTCGTCGGCTGGGCCTTCGCCACCGTCACCGGCAACCTGTCGCCGGACGCGACCGCCTCGGTGCGCGAGGCCGCCTGGTTCGGCCTGCCGGACTTCCACGCCCCGGAATTCCACCTCAACGCCATGCTCATCGGCCTGCCGGTGATCGTGGTGCTCATCGCGGAAAACGTCGGCCACGTCAAGGCGGTCTCGGCGATGACGGGCCGCAACCTCGACGATCTCGCCGGCGACGCGCTCATCGCCGATGGTCTGGCCACCACGCTGGCCGGTGGCGCCGGCGGTTCGGGCACCACGACCTACGCGGAGAACATCGGCGTCATGGCCGCCACCCGCGTGTACTCCACGGCCGCCTACTGGGTCGCGGCGTTCACGGCGATCGCGCTGGCGTTCATTCCCAAGTTCGGCGCGCTGATCCTCACCATCCCCGAGGGCGTCCTCGGCGGCGCGACGCTGGTGCTCTACGGCCTGATCGGCATGCTGGGCATCCGCATCTGGATGGACAACGGCGTCGACTTCAACAACCCCGTCAACCTCGTCGCGGCGGCCACCGCGATGATCGCCGGCATCGGCAACCTCACGCTGTCCATCGGTTCGCTGGAGCTGGAGGGCATCGCCTGGGGGTCGGTCGGCATCATCGTCGGCTACCCGATCCTCAAGTGGCTCTACCGCCGCGTCGGCGAGGGCCAGTTCGCGGCCTTCAGGGAATAGCGTCCCCGCTCCTTTTCGCTTGACGACGCCCACGTGGGCGACGCACGAGGCCCCGCCCGGAAGAATCCGGGCGGGGCCATTCTCGTGCGAGGTGCCGTGGTGCGGGCGGCCGTCGCAAAGCAGGGGACTGCAGAGCCCGGGCCGCCGAAGCAACCGGGGGAGGCTACTCCTCGTCGAGGTTCTGCTCGATGAGCGCGGCGATCTTCTCCACTGCGGCGGCATCGTCGGAAGTGACGGTGACCTGGTCGCCGTGCTCGGCGCCCAGCGCCATGATCATCAGGGAGCTGGCGGCGTCGGCGGGCTCGTCATCGTCGTCGGACTCGACGAGCTCGATGAGGATCTCCTCGTCGTACTCGGCGGCGGCATCGGCGATCAGCGTCGCGGGACGGGCGTGCAGGCCGACGGTCGAGCCGACGGTCACGGTCTTGGAGGCCATTGTTGATGGTCCTTTCGATGGTGGCTTTTGATTGACGATTTTACGCGGAAGCGGCGGTCGCGGCCGGGGTTCCGGCCGGGGCTGCGGCGACCTTGCGCGGCCACAGTTGCTTCAGGGCGCTGACCAGCACCGCGCCGACGATCGCGCCGGCGATGATCGCGGCGAACCAGCCGAGCACGTTGTCGATGGCGAAGAAGACGAACACGCCGCCGTGCGGGGCGCGCGACGCGGCGCCGAAGGCCATGGACAGGGCACCGGTGACCGCGCCGCCGGCCATGATCGACGGGATGACGCGCAGCGGGTCCGCGGCGGCGAACGGGATGGCGCCCTCGGAGATGAAGGATGCGCCGAGCAGCCAGCCGGCCTTGCCGTTTTCGCGCTCGGCCTGCGTGTACAGCTTCGGGCGCAGCGCGGAGGACAGGGCCAGCGCCAGCGGCGGCACCATGCCCGCACCCATGACGGCGGCCATGACCTGCATGGAGGCCTCGTCACCGGTGGACAACCCGGCGGTGGCGAAGAGGTAGGCGGCCTTGTTGATCGGCCCGCCCATGTCGGCGCACATCATCAGGCCGACGATGATGCCCAGCAGGATCGCGGAGCTGCCGGACATGCCGCCGAGCCACTCGGCCATGGAGTTCATCAGCGAGGTCAGCGGGCGGCCGAGGAACAGGAACATCAGCAGGCCGACGCCGACGGAGGCGACCAGCGGCACGATGACCACGGGCATCAGCGACGCCAGCCAGCGCGGCACGGCCAGCGACGTCAGCCACAGGGCGATCAGGCCGGCGATGATGCCGGTGACCAGGCCGCCGAGGAAGCCCGCGCCGATGGCCACGGAGATCGCGCCGCCGATGAAGCCGGGGGCGATGCCGGGGCGGCCGGCCAGGCCGTAGGCGATGAACGCCGACAGGATCGCCACGATGACGCCCATGCCGAAGTTGCCGGTCGCGAACAGGATCGCGCCGATGTACAGCAGGATCCCGGAGCGGTCGACCGTGGTGACGGTGCCGTCGTCCATGGGGATCTCGTTGCCGGGCAGGTTCCACAGCGTGTAGCCCTGCGAGACGCGGTCGGCGACCCCGGCGACTTCATAGCCGCCGAACAGGAAGCCCAGCGCCAGCAGCAGACCGCCGGCGGCGACGAAGGGCACCATGTAGCTGACGCCGGTCATCACCGCCTGCTGGATGCGCTTGCCCCAGCCGAGGGTGGAACCGCCTTCGCTTGACGACGACCCGGCGTCGTCCACCGCAACCGTGCCCGCCACCTTCTTGGCGTTGGGGTCCTTGGCGGCGGCGATGGCCTCGTCGACCATCACGGCGGGTTCGTTGATGGCGCGCTTGACGCCGGATTCCACGACGGGCTTTCCGGCGAAGCGGCCGCGGTCCTTGACGCCGACGTCGGTGGCGAAGATGACCGCGTCGGCGGCGGCGATGGTCTCCGCGGGCACGGGCTTGACCGCGGAGGAACCCTGGGTTTCCACGACCAGCTCGACGTCGTCGCGCTCGTCGGCGACCTGCGTCAGCGAGTCGGCGGCCATGTAGGTGTGGGCGATGCCGGTCGGGCACGCGGTGACCGCGACGATGCGGGTGACCGCCTTCGTTGCGGTGGACGCGGCGACGGGGGCGGAACGCTCGGAGGCGGAAGTGGGCTCCGAGGCCGTCTTCTGGGCGGTGCCGGCGATGCGGGCATCGACGACGTCGACGATCTCCTCGGCGGTGGCGGCGCCGCGCAGTGCGGCGCGGAAATCCTTCTTCACCAGGCCGCGGGCCAGCTTGGACAGGATCTTCAGGTGCGCCTTTCCGCCGCCGGCGGGGGCGGCGATGAGGAACACCAGGTCAGCCGGCCCGTCGGGGCCGGAGAAGTCGACCGGGCGGGACAGACGGGCGAACGCCAGGGTCGGCTCGGTGACCGACTCGGAGCGGCAGTGGGGGATGGCCACGCCGCCGGGCACGCCGGTGCCGGACTTGGCCTCGCGGGCCAGGGCGTCTGCGGCGAGCTCGTCGGCATCGGCCGCGCGGCCGGCGGCGGTGACCAGCGACGCCAGATGCCGGATGACGGATTCGGGGGTGTCGCCCGGTGCGACGTCGAGTTCGACGAGCTCCGGGAGGATGACCTGGGAAGTCATGGGTACTCCTCGTGCGGTGGAGGGGCTCAGATTTCGCGGACGACGACGTCGCCGGGCTTGGTCTGATCGGGGCGGGGGATGGTGGTGCCGGGAAGCGACGTGGCGGCGGAACCGTAGGCGACGGCGCGGGCCAGGGCCCCGGCGGCGTCGAGCCCGTCTTCGCGGGCGAGCAGGTAACCGGCCAGGGAGCTGTCCCCGGCGCCGACGGTGGACAGCGGGACGATGGGCGGCGGCGTGGCCGCGAGGGCGGGGGCGTCGGAAAGCACGAGCACCGCACCGGCTGCGCCGAGGGTGACCAGCACTTCGCCGACGCCGGAATCGTTGAGGCGACGGGCCGCGGCGACGACGGGGGCGAGGTCCCCGGCGGCGGCGCGCTTTTCCAGCTCGACGCCGTCGAGTCCGGCGAGTTGGCCGAGCTCCAGGCCATTGGGCTTCATGACCTCGGGGGCGGAGGCGGGAAACGCCTCGCCGAGGGCCAGCAGCGGCGCATCGGAGGTGTCGACAGCGATGCCGGCATCGGGGTTGGCGTCCCGCACGGCGCGCACGCAGGTGGCCCAGAAGTCGACCGGGACGCCCGGGGGCAGGGAACCGGCCAGCACCACCCACGATGCACCGGGGGCGTGGTGGGAAAGACGCTCCAGGATGCGGTCGGCGTCGGCCTGCGAGAGCAGCGCGCCCGGGGTGTTCAGCTTCGTGGTCGTGCCGTCGTCCTCGACGATGGTCAGGTTCACGCGGGCTTCGTCGGGCAAGTCGATGGCCTCGTGCGGGATGTTGGTCTCCGCGAGGAGGCGGGAAAAGCGCCCGTTGTTCGCCGCCGGATACAGCGCCAGCGTGTCGTGGCCGGCGTTGGCCACGGCCGCCGATACGTTGACGCCCTTGCCGCCGGGGACGTCCGACTCCATGGCCAGGCGGTAGACGCCACCACGTTCCAGGCGGCCCTTGACGGTGGTGGTGCGGTCGATGGACGGGTTCGCGGTCAGGGTCAGAATCATCGCGCCACGGTCACCTTGACGTCGTGGTCCTGGAGCTCGTCGATGAACGCCTGCGGCGCCGACGGGTCGGTGATGACCACGTCGATGTCGTCGAGTGCGGCGAAGCTGACCAGGAAGTCGCGGCCGAGCTTCGTCGAATCGCACATGACCACCACCTTGCGGGCGTTGGTGATCATGGTGCGCTTGACGGCGGCTTCCTGCGGGTCGGCGGTGGACAGGCCGTGGTCGATGGTCAGGGCGTTGGAGCCGATGAACGCGACGTCGGCGCGCATGAGCGCCAGCGCGCGCAGGGCGGCATCGCCGACGACGGCCTGCGTGATGGCGCGGACCTGGCCGCCGAGCAGCTGCAGTTCGATGTACGGCGCGCCCGCCAGCGTCAGGGCGCTGGGCAGCGAGTTGGTCACCACCGACCAATGGCGCTCCTCCGGGAACGCCGCCATCAGCTCGGCCAGCGCCTCGGTGGTCGTGCCGGCGTCGAGAAATACCCCGCCGCCGGAAGAGGGGAGGAAGTCGACGGCCGCGCGGGCGATGGAGCGCTTGGCGTCCTTCTGCGCCTTCTTGCGCGCGTCGACGCTGACCTCGACGGTCTGGAAGGACTTCGCCGCGACGGCGCCGCCGTGGACGCGGTGGACGGCCCCCTCCGAATCGAGCTGCGCGAGGTCGCGGCGGATGGTCTCCGCCGTGACGTCGAAGTGGTGGGCGAGATCGGACACCGTGACCCTCCCCTCGACCGCCGTCAGTGATGCGATTTTGCGTCGGCGTTCTTCTGCGTACACGGTGGTCTCCTGTACTGGCCGGCGGGCGATGCCCGTTTCGGCGAATCATGTCCGGTTCCGGTGCCCGATTTTGGCGGGCTGGTAATAACTTGTGTGACCTTGGCGAAAGCCGCGGCTCCGTTGCCTTCAATCATGCCCGATTATGTTGGAAAGTCAAGAAAGATTTTGGTTTCAATGTGGGAAATTTGGAGTAGGCTTGGTGCAGCGAAACTTTCGTCCGAATTCGCGGTACACCATCGCCGTCCCGAGGAGCCCCATGTCCCCGTCCGCAGCATTGAAGGCAACCGCAGTCGTCCCGGGAGTGGGTTATGCGCCCGCCGTGTGGGCGCGCCCCCGTCCCGCCCTGCCCCAGGAGGGCACGCCGATTCCGGGCGGTGACGTTGACTTGGAAATCGAGCGGTTCCGCACGGCGACGAACGCGGTGTCCGAGCGTCTGGCGGCCCGCGCCAATCGCGCCGAGGGCAGCGCCGCGGAAGTGCTGTTGGCCACGTCGAAGTTGACCCTGGACCGCGGCTGGCACCGGGCGGCGGTGAAGAAGATCAAGGGCGGCGAACGCGCCGATGCCGCGACGATGGCGGCGATCGAGAAGTTCGTCGAGATGTTCAAGGCCGCCGGCGGCGTCATGGCCGAGCGCACCACCGACCTGGAGGACATCCGCGATCGCGTCATCGCCGAACTTCGCGGTGAGGAGGAGCCGGGGTTGCCTGCGGTGGATGCGCCGTCGATTCTGCTTGCCGACGACTTGTCTCCCGCAGACACCGCCACATTGGATCCCGACCTGTTCGTCGCCATGGTCACCGCCCTCGGCGGCCCGACCTCGCATACGGCGATCATCGCCCGCCAGCTGGGCGTTCCCTGCGTGGTGGCCGCCGGTGCGGGTCTGCGGGACATCGCCTCCGGGGCGATGACCCTCGTCGACGGGGCCAGTGGAACCGTGACCGTGGACCCGGCCCCGGAGGTCGCCGCGGCGGCAGTGGCGGAAGCCGCCCGCATGGCCGACAAGATCGCCGCCTGGGAGGGGCCGGGCCGCACGGCCGATGGCGACCGGGTGCAGCTTCTGGCCAACGTCGGCGACGGCAATGCCGCGCGCATCGCGGCCCAGGGTGCGGCGGAGGGCATCGGCCTGTTCCGCACCGAGCTGTGCTTCCTGTCCGCCGCGACCGAACCGACGGTGGAGAATCAGGCCGACATCTACGCGACGGTGCTCAAGGCGTTCCCCGAGCAGAAGATCGTGCTGCGCACCCTCGACGCCGGCTCCGACAAGCCGCTGGCGTTCGCGAACCTGGAGCACGAGGACAACCCGGCGCTCGGCGTGCGCGGCCTGCGCATCTCCCGTTCGAATTCGGGGTTGATGGAGCGCCAGCTCGATGCCATTGCTCTGGCAGGCACCAAGGCCGGGCGTGACCCGGAGGCGCCGACGTGGGTCATGGCCCCGATGGTCGCGACGCTGGAGGAAGCGGAGTGGTTCGCCGGGTTGTGCCGCGAGCGTGGCCTGACCCCCGGCGCGATGATCGAGATTCCCGCCGCGGCCTTGATGAGCCATGACCTGATGAAGGTTCTCGACTTCGTGTCCATCGGCACCAACGACCTGACCCAGTACGCGATGGCGGCGGATCGTCTCTCGCCGCACCTGGCCTACCTGACGGATCCGTGGCAGCCGGCGGTGCTGCGCCTGATCGACATGACCTGCCGTTCCGGCCGGGATTCGGGCACGCCGGTCGGCGTGTGCGGCGAAGCCGCCGCCGATCCGTTGCTGGCCTGCGTGCTGGTCGGCCTGGGCGTCAACTCGCTGTCGGCGGCGGCCACCGCGCTGTCCGGGGTCGGCGCGCAGTTGGCGGAGGTCACCTCCGAGCAGTGCGCGGCTGCGGCCCGCGCCGCACTGAACGCCTCCGACGCCGATGGGGCGCGCGCGGCCGTTCGAGAGGTGCTCGGCCTGGCGTAGAAGTCGCCGATCGCCGAGTCGTCGAATCATCGCGGTAGCGCGCACGAAGAAAGGGCCGGGC
>NZ_DURI01000100.1 GCF_012837295.1 Corynebacterium sp.
ACCTCGCTCGACGAGGCCCGCGCCATGGGCGCGATGGCACTGTTCAGCGAGAACTACGGCGACCGCGTCCGCGTCGTCGAGATGGGCGGCCCGTTCTCCATGGAGCTGTGCGGCGGCACCCACGTCGACCACACGTCGCAGATTGGCCCGGTGGCCGTGCTCGGCGAGTCCTCCATCGGTTCGGGCGTGCGCCGCATCGAGGCGTACTCCGGCCTGGATTCCTTCCGTTACCTGTCCACGGAGCGCATGCTCGCCGAGCGTCTCGCCGCGGAGTTCAAGTCTCCGTCGGCGCAGCTGCCGGACCGCATCGCCGCCCTGTCCGAGCGCCTCAAGGCCGCGGAGAAGCAGGTCGCGGATCTCAAGGCGGCCCGTTTGCTTGCCGACGCCCAGTCGCACCTCGATCAGGCCCGGGTCATCGGAGACGTGACGTTCCTCGGGCTGCAGCTGCCGGCGGGCACGCAGGCGAAGGACATCCGCTCCCTGGCCAACGATCTGCGCGGCCGCCTCGGCGATCGCGCCGCGATCATCGCCCTGGCCGCCGAGGCCGACGGCAAGGCGCCGTTCGCGGTGGCCGTCACCGACGCGGCCGTGGACGCCGGGCACAAGGCCGGCGACCTGGTGAAGCTGCTCGGCGAGCGCATCGGCGGCCGCGGCGGCGGCAAGCCCCAGCTGGCGCAGGGATCGGGCTCCGAGCCGGCCGGCATCGAGGCGGGCCTGGCGGCCATCGCGAACTCGCTGGCCTGATTCCGTTGGCGAAGCTCGAGATCGACCGCCCCGGCGCAGATGATCCCGGACGGGGCAGGCGGCTGGGCATCGACGTCGGCGACGTCCGCGTCGGCGTCGCCATGTCCGATCCGGATGGCCTACTGGCCACCCCGGTGGAGACCATCGCCCGGGACACCGGGCGGCGGGGCCCCGACGGCGCCGACATCGATCGGCTCGTCGAGCTGGCCCTGGAACTCGAGGTCGTGGAAATCGTCATCGGTTTGCCGCTCATGCTCGACGGGTCTCCCGGCACGTCCGCCCGCAAAGCGGGGGATGTCGCATTCCGCCTCAAGCGCCGTCTGGGGGAGGCCGCGTGCATCCGGATGGCCGACGAACGGATGACCACCGTCATGGCGCAGTCCCGCCTCCACCAGGCCGGACGCGACGTCAAGGGGGCCCGCGGCGTGATCGACCAGGCCGCCGCGGTGGAGATCCTGCAGTCGTGGCTCGACCAGCGCCGTGACTTTTTGGCCGACACTCCGTGATTGAAATGTGACAATCGGGCATTCCATGGGGGAGAATCAACAAGATTGTCCCGACCACCCGTTCGCGGTCGGGTGCCCGGCCCCCGAGGAGACCGAGATGAGCACTGGCCCGAAGTCGGCCGCAAGGACCAAGAAGCCCGCGAAGCCCGGCAAGGGCCGGCGCGGACGCGTCCGTCGCCGCCAGACGTCGATGGCCATCAACGTCACCTCGATTCTGCTGAGCGTGATCATCCTCGCCGGCGTCGGCTTCCTGTGGTTGCGCGGTGGCGTCTCGGGGGACTACTCCGGCGAGGGCAACGGCGAGACCGTGGTCGTCGAGGTGGCGCAGGGTTCGTCGCTGTCGGATCTGTCGACGAAGCTCACCGACGAGGACGTCGTGGCCACGGAGGACGCCTTCATGTCGGCGGCGAACTCCCACGCCCGCTCGGGCGAACTGCAGCCCGGCTTCTACCGCCTGGAGAAGAAGATGTCCGCGGCGTCGGCCGTCGAGGCGCTCCTCGATCCGGCGAACCAGGCGGGCACGGTCGACATCCCGACCGGCACCCGTCTCATGGACACCCACATCGTCGCCTCGGACGACGTGCGCAAGGGCATCTTCACGCTGATCTCCGAAGCGTCGTGCATGGGCGAGGACCAGTGCGTCTCGGTCGACGAGCTGAAGCAGGCCGCCGGCACGATGGATCCGGGCGCCCTCGGCGTCCCGGCGTGGGCCGCCCGCGAGGTCGGCGCCCGGGGCGACGACCCCCGCCGCCTGGAGGGCCTGATCACCCCGGGCGTGCACCAGTTCAACCCGCAGGCCGAAGCCGGCGAGATCATCTCCTCCCTGGTCTCCGAGTCCGCCACCCGCTACGAGGAGACCGGCCTGGAAGCCTCGGCCCAGCGCGTCGGGCTGTCCCCGTACGAGCTGATCACCGCGGCGTCGCTGATCCAGATGGAGGCGCCGGACGGCGACTTCGACAAGGTCGGCCGCGTGATCCTCAACCGCCTGGAGGAGCCGATGCGCATGCAGTTCGACTCCACGGTCAACTACGACCTGCCGGACCAGGAGATCGCCACGACCGACGAGGACCGCGCCCGCGTCACCGCGTGGAACACCTACGCCAAGGACGGCCTGCCGGAGACCCCGATTTCCTCGCCGTCGATCGAGGCCATCACCGCGATGGAGAATCCCGCCGACGGCCCGTGGCTCTACTTCGTCACCGTGGACAAGGACGGCCGCACGGTCTTCACCACCACCTTCGACGAGCACCAGGCCGCGATCCAGGAGTCCATCGCCAACGGCGTCCTGGACTCCAACCGATGACCCCGGCGCCGATCGCCCACCGAGCCGCGGTCCTGGGCGACCCCGTGGACCATTCCCGCTCGCCGCAGATCCACAACGCTGGGTACGCGGCGCTCGGCCTCGACGACTGGGAGTACGGGCGCTTCCGCTGCACGGCGGAGGATCTGCCGCGCATCGTCGGTGGCGCCGACGACTCCTACGCCGGATTTTCGGTGACCATGCCCGGCAAGTTCGCGGCACTCGATTTCGCGGACTCGGCCACCGATCGCGCCCGCGCCATCGGCTCGGCGAACACGCTCGTGCGCACGGCCGACGGTTGGCGTGCGGACAACACCGACTGCGACGGCGTCACCGGCGCCCTGCGCGAGTTGGGCGCCAACCGGCTTCCCGACGGCCGGGCCGTGCTCGTCGGCGCCGGCGGCACCGCCAGGCCCGCGTTGTGGGCTCTGGCTCAGGCCGGCGTGAAGCGCGTGTCCGCGGTGGCGCGGTCAGAGCGCGTCTACGCGCTGGAGCCGCTGGCCGCCCAGCTCGGCGTGAGCTTCACGTGGGTGCCTTTCACCGCCCCGAATCTCGCCGACGTCGCCGGTTCCGCGGACGTCCTCGTGTCCACGGTGCCGTCGGAGGCCCTGGAGAGCTACGCCGGCCAGCTGGCCCGAGCCCCGCGCATCCTCGACGTCATCTACGACCCGTGGCCGACGCCGCTGGTCGCCGCAGCCGAGCGCAATGGCCACGTCGCCCTCGGCGGCCTGACCATGCTGCTGCACCAGGCGCTCGGCCAGTTCGAGCAGTTCACGGGCAAGCAGGCCCCGGAGGCCGCCATGCGGGAGGCCGCGTTCTCGGGTTAACTCCCGGGCATGGGGTGGGGGATCGACTCTGAATCGGCGTTCGTCTGCGCCGTCTTCTGGTGCGCGTACGTGCCGTGGGCGGCATGGCTGTCGTGGCACGACCTCGTGTCGCGCCGGCTTCCGGATCGCCTGACTCTTCCGGCGGTGCCGATGGCGGCGCTTTTCTCGCTTCACGACGCCGCGTTCACCGCATTCGCCGCCGGAGCCGCGATCTGGGCGGTGACGTACGCGGCCGTGGCCGTCGTCAAGCAAGGCGCGATGGGCGGGGGAGACGTGAAGCTGGCCCTGACGCTCGGCGGCGTGACCGGATGGTCGGCGGGCCTGCCGGGGACGCTCGCGGCGATGATCGCCGCCGGACTGCTCACCGGTGCGCTGGGGCTCGTGCGGAGAAAAGGAGCCATGCCGCATGGGCCGTCGATGCTGCTGGCGTGCGCGGGGGTCGCGCTCGGGGGACCGATGGAGTGACGGCCGTTACGAACATGAGATGATGTCCGCATGCTTCGTTGGACCACCGCAGGAGAATCGCACGGCCAGGCGCTCGTCGCCATGATCGAGGGCGTTCCCGCCGATTTCCCCATCACCCGGGAAGACGTTTCCCGGCAGCTCGCACGCCGCCGCCTCGGCTACGGCCGCGGCGCCCGCATGAAGTTCGAGGCCGATGAGGTCACGCTGCTCGGCGGCGTCCGCCACGGCCGCTCCCTCGGCTCGCCCGTCGCCATCATGATCGGCAACACCGAGTGGCCCAAGTGGACCACCGTCATGAGCGCCGACCCGGTGGACCCCGCCGAACTCGACGGCGCGCGCGGCGCGACGCTGACCCGCCCGAGGCCCGGCCACGCCGACTTCAACGGCATGCTCAAATACGGGCACACCGACGCCCGCAACATCCTCGAGCGGTCCTCCGCCCGCGAGACCGCCGCGCGCGTCGCCGCCGGCACCGTCGCGCGATCGATCCTGCGCGAGGCCCTGGGCGTGGAGATCGTCAGCCACGTCATCTCCATCGGCCGCTCAGAGCCCTACGAGGGCCCGCTGCCGACGTTCGCCGACCAGGACGCCATCGACGACTCGCCCGTGCGCGCGTTCTCGAAGGAAGCCGAGGAGTCGATGGTCGCCGAAATCGAGGCGGCCAAGAAGCAGGGCGACACGCTCGGCGGCATCGTCGAGGTCGTCGTGCACGGCCTGCCCATCGGCCTCGGTTCGCACATCTCCGGCGAGGCGCGCCTGGACGCGCAGTTGGCCTCGGCGCTGATGGGCATCCAGTCCGTCAAGGGCGTCGAGATCGGCGACGGTTTCGAGGAGGCCCGCCGCCGCGGCACCGAGGCCCACGACGAGATGGTCCGCGTCGAGGGCGGGGCGGGCGTCGATCGCCTGACCAACCGCGCCGGTGGCCTGGAGGGCGGCATGACCAACGGCCAGCCGCTCGTCGTCCGCGCCGCCATGAAGCCGATTTCGACCGTGCCGCGCGCGCTGAAGACCGTGGACATGGAGTCCGGCAAGGCCGCCACCGCCATCCACCAGCGCTCCGACGTGTGCGCCGTGCCCGCCGGCGGCGTCGTGGCCGAGACGATGGTCGCGCTGACGCTGGCCCGCGCCGTCACCGAGAAGTTCGGCGGCGATTCGCTCGTCGAACTGCGCCGCAACGTCGAGGGGTACCTCGCACAGGTCGCGGATCGCCTGGACTGGGAGTAGGTTTCGGCAGCGATGGCAACTCCCCGCGTAGTCCTGGTCGGCCCGCCCGGCGCAGGCAAGTCCACGATCGGCCGCCGGCTGGCCCGCGCCCTGCATGCGCCGCTGACGGACACCGATCACCTCATCGAGGAGCGCGAGGGCGACACCTGCGGCAACGTGTTCACGTCGCTGGGCGAGCCGCGCTTCCGCGAGATCGAGGAAGAGGTGATCGCCGAGGCCCTGCAGCGGCCGGGCATCATCTCGCTCGGCGGCGGCGCCGTGCTCTCCGAGAAGACCCGCCACCTGCTGGCCGGCCACGACGTCGTCTACCTCGAGGTGAGCATCGAGGAGGGCGTGCGCCGCACCGCCGGCGAATCCGGGCGCCCCGTGCTCGCGGCCGACGATCCGGCCGAGCACTACCGGAGGCTCTACGAGTACCGGCGCCCGTTCTACGAGGAGGTCGCCAGCTTCAAGACGCGCTCCGATTCCCGCTCGCCGCAGCGCGTGGTCGCCGAAATCCTGGGCTACCTGGATTCCGCGGACTGCGACGGCGAACGGGACTGAGCGGATAAGCTCGGCGGCAGCCGGGCGTCATCCGCGACCCGGCCGCGCCTCCTGGTGCGGCCGGTCCCATTTCCACCCGGAAGCTCCACCGAAAGGACCACGCGAACCGTGACCACCATCCCCGTCAACGGACCCGCCCCCTACGAGGTGCGGATCGGCTCCGGCCTGACCGCCGAGATCGCCGACGCCGCGGGTGCCGCGGCCAACGTCTGCGTGATCCACCAGGGCAGCGTCGCCCCGGCGGCCAACCGCATCGTCGAGGCGCTGTCCGCCCGGGGAGTCGCGGCGTTCGCCCTCGAAATCGAGGACGCGGAAGAGGGCAAGACCCTCGAATCGGCCGGCCGGTGCTGGGACGTGCTCGGCGAGCGTGGGCTGGGCCGCACGGACGCCATCGTCGCCGTCGGCGGCGGCGCGGCCACTGACCTCGGCGGCTACGTCGCCGCCGCGTGGATGCGCGGCATCAAGGTCTACCAGGTGCCCACGACGCTGCTGGCCATGGTCGATGCGGCCGTGGGCGGCAAGACGGGCATCAACACGGCTGCGGGCAAGAACCTGGTCGGCGCCTTCCACGAGCCTTCGGGCGTCTTCGTCGACCTCGATTTCCTGCGCACCCTGCCGGCGGCCGAGCTGGTGGCGGGGTCGGCGGAGATCATCAAGGCCGGCTTCATCTCGGACACGGCGATTCTCGACCTGTACGCGGCCGATCCCGCCGCATGTCTCGACGTCGACGGCGCGCTGCCGGAACTCATCGAGCGCGCGATCACCGTGAAGGCGCACGTCGTCTCCGAGGACCTGAAGGAGGCCGGCCTGCGCGAGACGCTCAATTACGGCCACACTTTCGGTCACGCCGTCGAGCGCTACGAGGACTACCGCTGGCGCCACGGCCACGCCGTCGCCGTGGGCATGGTCTACGTCGCGGAACTGGCGCGCATCGCGGGCCTCATCGACGAGGACCTGGTGGAGCGCCACCGCAGGATCCTCGAGTCGATCGGCCTGCCGACGACGTACGAGGACGGCCGCTACGACGAGCTCTTCGCCGGCATGACCCGGGACAAGAAGAACCGCCGCGGGACCATCCGCTTCGTGGCGCTCACGGCGCCGGGGGAGACCACGCGGCTCGAGGGCCCGACCGAGGACCAGCTGCGCGAGGCGTACTCCGCCCTCGCCGCGGCCGGCAAGCCCGCGGACGAGGAGTCTGCGCGATGACGGACACCGCCAACACCGACACCACCGCCGCCAACGCCGCCGCCCGAACGGTTCTGGTCCTCAACGGCCCGAACCTCAATCGCCTGGGCAAGCGCCAGCCGGAGGTCTACGGATCGACGACTCTCGCGGATGTCGTGGCGGGCCTCGAATCCCTGGCCGCCGATCTCGGCGTCGCCGTCGAGTGCCGCCAGTCCAATCACGAGGGCGAGCTCATCGATTGGGTGCACGAGGCGGCCGACCGCGGCTGGCCGGTGATCATCAACCCGGGCGGCTTGACCCACACGTCCGTCACCCTGCGCGACGCGCTCGCCGAGGTCGCCGACGTTGCGGGCTTCCACGAGGTCCACATCTCCAACGTCCACGCCCGCGAAGAGTTCCGCCACATGTCCCTGCTGTCGCCGCTGGCCGCGGGGATCATCGTGGGCTGCGGCACCGACGGTTACGGCCTCGCTTTGCGACGGATCGCCGCACAGCCCACCTCCGCACAGCAGACCGGCACCCGTAACCCCGAGGAGAACGCCCGATGAGCGACGTCCAGTCCGCCACCATCGACTACGCGGGTCGCCGCGCCCGCCTGGCCGAGCAGCTGGAGTCGCTGGGCTGCGACGCCATCGTCATCGATCACCCGGCGCACGTGCGTTGGCTGACCGGCTTCACCGGCTCCAACGGCGCGGTGCTCGTCCACGCGGACGGCTCCGCCATGGTCTCCACGGACGGCCGGTACACCACCCAGATCGGGGTGGAGGCGCCGGACCTGGAGCTGCATCTGTCCCGCAATTGCGCCATCGAACTCGCAGGTCGCGCCAGCGCCGCCGGGGTCGCCCGGCTGGGCTACGAGGCCGCCCACGTCACCGTCGCCGGCATGCACCGCATCGGCGCGGCGCTCGACCCGGCCAAGGGCACGGAACTCGTCGACACGACCGACCTCGTCGAAAAGCTCCGTGCCGTAAAGGACGACGCCGAACTGGCCGCATTGCGGGAGGTCGCCGACATCGCCGTGCGCGCGTTCGAGGAGCTGCTGGACTCCGGCATCATCGCCGCCGGCGCCACGGAGCGGGCCATCGCCGCCGACCTGGAGCACCGCATGCGCGTGGGCGGGGCCGACGGCATCGCGTTCGACACCATCGTCGCTTCCGGGCCGAACTCCGCGAAGCCGCACGCCGGCGCCGAGGACAGGGAGCTTCACGACGGCGACCTGCTCACGATCGACTTCGGGGCGTCGAAAAACGGGTACCACTCCGACATGACGCGCACGCTCATCGTGGGCGGCAAAGAGGCGGCCGAGGACTTCGCCATGGAGATCTACTCGACCGTCCTGCGCGCCCAGCTCGCCGGGGTCGCCGCAGCACGGCCGGGCACCCCGCTGGCCGACGTCGACCGGGCCTGCCGCGAGGTCATCGTCGCCGCCGGGCACGGGGAGTACTTCGTGCATTCCACCGGCCACGGCATCGGCCTCGACGTCCACGAGGCGCCGTTCGCCTCCAGCCGCTCGCAGGAAACGCTGGCCACCGGCATGACGCTGACGATTGAGCCGGGCATCTACGTCCCCGGGTACGGCGGCGTGCGCATCGAGGACACGGTGATCGTCACCGAAGGCGAGCCGGAGATCATCACCCCGCTGCCCAAGACCGTGTGACCGGCGCGCCGCTTTAGCGTCCTGGCGGCCGCGGGGGTATCGTGTACCGGTCAGACCCGTCGTCTACCCCAACAGGAGCTATTCGTGGCATCCACCTCCGACTTCAAGAACGGCCTCGTGCTGAAGATCGACAACAAGCTGCAGCAGATCGTCGAGTTCCAGCACGTCAAGCCCGGCAAGGGCCCCGCGTTCGTGCGCACGAAGCTCAAGGACGTCGTGTCCGGCAAGACCACGGACAAGACCTTCAACGCCGGCGTCAAGGTCGAGACCGCCACCGTCGACCGCCGCGACATGACCTTCCTGTACCGCGACGGCGAGGACTACGTCCTCATGGACGAGAAGACCTACGACCAGATCAACC
>NZ_DURI01000101.1 GCF_012837295.1 Corynebacterium sp.
ACGCCGATGGGGCCGTTGCCGTTGGCGGCGTTCTTGTCGGCGTTGCGGCCGGCGTTGTTCTTGTCGGCGTCGTCCTTGCCAAAGAATCCGAACATGTGGGGTCCTCCTCGTGCGTCGGCGCGCCGTCGATGGCGCGTCCGGGGTGGCACGTCGGTTATCGGACTGATTCTATCCGCATTGCGGTGATTCAGTGCGCCGTGGTGAGTGCCGTTACCCAACTGTGCCGATAGGTATGGCCCGGCTCACGCGTGCGGTCGGCGGGCTCGTGCGGGTCACGTCTTCCTGCTTAACGACGCCCGATCGACACCTATTCCACCAACACCCTTCGGATTCCACCAACACCCTTCGGAGGCGGGGACGAATTCCGCCGGATCCTGCGGCGGAAGCCGGAATTCGCCGTCGCTTCTCGCTCGAATCCACCAGCAGGAAGCCGCCGTCTTCTTTCGGCGCGCACTCGTGGCACCCGCGGCGCCTGCGGTCGGCTGTGTTCGTCCATCTTGCTCCTCGTCGCACCCGTTCCTGCCGCCGAACTGCAGTAACAAGTCTGTTATCGCCCAAAACGGGACAGCCGGCGCTCCTAAACGTGCAGGTCGCGGATGACGGCGGTGTCCCGATTTGGGCGACTCCCGCAGATTTGGGGCTGGTGTGACTGGGGTCGTGGACGAGGCCGGGGATGAGGCCGTCGCCGGCGTTGATCCTCATCGATTCGAGCGGTCGAGAACTCCCTGGCCGCGGTGAGGGCGTTGGCCGATCGATCGGTGCCGCCGTCCTCCATGCAATTGACGGTGAGGCACTGCGGTCGAGTCACACCAGTAACAACCTCCGCGGTTTGCGTTCATTTTGAAACATCGCGGCCGCAAAAGACCTGGTGATTTGGAGCGGCGATGTTTCAAAAAGAACGCGTCGCCAGATTTTGGGGCTGGTGTGACGCGACTCGGGAACGGGTGGGGCTGGTGTGACTCGGCCTGGGGTGGGGGCGGGCCGGTGAGAAGTGGTCTGGAAACGAGCGGGGCGGGAGTGGCGGATGGGGGCCGTGGTGCCGTGCGTAATAGAAGCGTTGGCGGGCTCCCGCGATGGTCCCGTGACGTGGAAACCGGCTCAGGGCTGCACAGAGGTTTTGCGACAGTTGGGACCGGCGGGGTCGGTTGCCGATTGTCCCTAGTGTGGAGGCATAAACACGGTGGAACTGCGGTGGAAGGTGGCTGGTTGTGGTGGGCGGGACGTCGTCAAGCGAAAACGGAAACACGGGCCCCGTGCCCGAGGCCGCGCGGGAGTACGCGCGGACGTTCGCGGAAATCGGGAGGCTGCGGGCGGAAGTGGAGGCTCACGAAGGGGCGCGCTGGTGGTCGGGCGATGACGCGCGGGCCGTGCTGGGCGACCGCGACTTCCTGCGGGCGCGCATCGACGCCGGGCGGGCGCTGTTCCCCATGCCCGACGCCGCGGCGAAGAGCGACGACGGCGCGGGCGACGCGCGGTTCCAGACGCAACTGTGGTGGTACTCGACGTGCAACTCGTGGCTGGGGCCGGCGGTGGCGTCGATCGTGGTGCAGGGGCGGGCGCCGAAGCCGGAATGGTCGGCGACGACCATCTTCGAACGCGACGCGTACTGGCTGGGGTTCGCCGCCGACGCGTTCGTCGACCTGGGGGCGGACGCGGGGTTGGAGCCCGGCGACCCGGAAGCTGCCGACGACGTCCGCGCGTACGGGCGGGCGCTGGGGGAGATGGCCGCGCCCATCGTCGCCGCGATGGAGGCGGAGCTGGGCGTGCGGCCGGCGCCGTCGTGGGCGATCGTCGCCGACGGGATGGCCGGAGCGGCGGTGGCCGCGGGCAACGAGGTCATGGAGCCGTGGGCGGGCGCGCTGATTGGATCGTGGCTGGTGGAGGGCCTGGGCGAGGTCGCGCGCGTCCCCGTCCCGCGCTTCGTCGACGTCGAACCGGGCGCCGGGCCGGACGCCGTGGCCCCTACCAATCTCGACGCTGCGGCCGACGGCGAGATGGCGGACTTTGACGTCGCAACGCATCTGGAGCGCGCGTCGTGCTGCATGATCTACCACTGCCCGGACGCGGATCTGTGCGTGTCCTGCCCGCGCCGGCCGGCGGAGGAGCGCCGGGCGCTGTGGGCGGGGGCGTGAGCGGGGCGTGACCGGGTGGTTTTCGCGGCGACGTGACCGGCGCGTTATCGCTACGATGGCGTGCGGGCCGCGGCCGGTGAGCGGGCGATGGCCTCCGTCGATTTTGAGGGAAGGGTCCCATTCATGAGCTTCTTCGAGCAGATTGCCGCGGCGCTTGACCGCGAGGACATCGAGAGCCGGGTCAACGGAGACACCCTGTTCGTGCCCATCACCATGGACCTGGAGGTCCAGTTCGTCACCATCGACGACGAGTTGCCGGCGGCGGAGGTGTACGTCGCGGCGGCCGACGTCGATTCGGATGACGATGAGTTCGAGGCCGTGCTGGTGTCCGTTGTGTTCTCGGTGGAGGACGCCGTGGAGGCGGTGGCTCATCATGTGGCGACGGATCGCGTGGTCACGTTGCTGCGGGTGTTGCTCGACGGCGAGGACGATCGCGTGTCGGATCTGGAGTTCGAGCAGGATCCGGAGGAGGCGACGCTGGTCACCGCGGAGGTGGGCGAGGCGTCGTTGCTGCAGGTGCTGGTCACGGCGAATGACAATGAGCCGGTGGCGCACGTGCGGTTCATCGCCCAGGACGAGAATCTGGACGACATCGTCGATCAGGCGATCGCGGAGTTCTGGGATTCGGACACCGAGACGATCCTCACCGACGATGATCGCCGCAAGATGTTCGCGGATCTGTACGCCGACGCCGCGTCGCTGCGCAATGAGGTGCTGACGCTGGGGGCGTTCAAGGACTTCGACAAGCTTCTCGACGTCCTGTCGCTCGCCGCGGATCGCGCGGAGGAGTGGGAGGATCAGCTCGCGCCGGTCGAGGATGGTTTCGCCGAGGCGCTGTACTCCACGTACCAGGGCGATGACTGGGACGAGGGCGACGACCTCGACGATGATGATGACGACGCGGACGATTACGACGACAACGACGAAGACGACGTCGACGATGATGACGACGCCGATGAGCTTGACGCCGATGACCTCGACGACGAGGAGTCTGACGGCAAGGGCGACGCTGGCGGAGACGATGCGGATGACGCCGAGGCGAAGATGACCGCGGTCTCCGACAAGTCCAAGGCCGCGGACGACCAGAAGTAGTGGGAGCGTTAGTGGTCGACGAGAAGTAGTCGCACGTAGCTCGATTCCCGAGAGGTGGGGCACCGGCAGTG
>NZ_DURI01000102.1 GCF_012837295.1 Corynebacterium sp.
CGCGTCGAGCACCACGATGCGGTCGACGTGGTCGACCCACGCCTCCACCCGGTGCTCGACGACGATGAGCGTGGCGCCGGTGGCGTCGGCCGCGCGGATCGCGGCGTCGCGAAGCAAGGGCACGCCCTCGGGGTCGATGTTGGCGGTCGGTTCGTCCAGGCAGATCACCCGCGCACCCATGGCCAGCACGCCGGCCAGCGCCAGACGCTGCTTCTGGCCGCCCGACAATTTCGATGTCGGATGATCCAGCGGCACGTCGAGCCCCACCAGGTCGAGGGCGCGGCGGACGCGCTCCCAGATCTCCTCGCGGGGCACGCCCAGGTTCTCCGCGCCGAATGCGACGTCGTCGCCGACGCGTGCGGAAATCACCTGGCTGTCGGGATCCTGCAGGACCAGGCCGACGACGCCGCGCACCTCCGCGGGATTCTCGCCGCCGACGAGCAGCGACCCGGAATCCTCGCCGTCCTCGTCATCGCCGAGCACCCCGGCGATCGCGCCGAGCAGCGTCGACTTGCCGGCGCCCGACGGCCCGAGCAGGAGGATCTTCTCGCCCTCCTCGATGTGGAGGTCGACGTCGGAAAGCGCGGCCCTGCGGCGGCCCGCATGCCGCCACCCGAAACCGCTCGCGGAGATGAAAGCCATGGAGGCCCGGCGCCGCTAGATCTCGCCGCGGCGTTCGCGGCCCGCGGCGAAACGATCCAGCGCGCCCGTGCCCGCCAGCGCGCGCACCAGCGCCCAGCCGAGCAGGCCGGCCAGCACCGCGCCGGAGATGAGCAGGCAGGTCAGGTAGACCGAGTTGAACTGCCAGGTGCGCGCCAGGTTGCCGGACGTGAACAGCTCGAGGATGAACGCGCCCGCACCCGCGGCGGCGCCGGCGAGCATGGCCACCGGCGCGGTGAAGCGGCGGTAGGCGAACAGCAGGAAGATCAGCTCCGCTCCCGCGCCCTGGGCCAGGCCCGAGTACAGGGTGGAAATGCCCCACTGGTTGCCGATGACGGCCGACACGGTGGCGGCGATGACCTCCACGAACAGGGCCGCGCCCGGCTTGCGGATGACCAGCCCGCCGATGATGCCGCCCAGCAGCCACGGCCCGACGACCAGACCGCCCAGGCCCGGCGTCAGCGCGTCGGCCGCCGTGAACCACGCGCCGCCGACGATGTTCCACACCACGAAGATCAGGCCGACCGCCACGCCCAGCACGGCCGCGGTGACGATGTCGATGACCCGCCACGACTTCTTCTTGGCCTCGCGGTTCTTCGCCGAATTCGTCGAATCGATGTGGTTTTCGGACATGTGGGTGCCTCCGTCGCTTCCTTCGCCGGCATTATCCGGACAGGTTCCTACGGTCGAGGGCGGCGTACCGCGCCCTCCTCTCAGCCCCACGTCGTCGATCAGACCGGCCGGGGCTCCCGTGCGCATTTCGACCGAATGGTACCCCACCACATGGACGGCCCCTAAAGTTGGGGAATCATGGACACCGAACACGCGGACCAGACCCTCGCCGGGGCCGGCGCCCACGAGGCGACCGGGGCTTCCGGGGAAGCCGACGCACCCGAGACCACCGACGCGCCCGAGGCACCCGAGCCCCGCATCACGCGCAAGACGTGGTTGCTGCTCGTCGGCGGGATCGTCGCGATCCAGGCGCTCGGCCGTGCGTGGGTGCTGTCGGGCCGCACGTTCTACTGGGACGACTTCATCATCGTCGGCTCGGCGGCCGACGCGGACTGGTGGACGACGGACTACTTCCTCCAGCCGCATGACGGGCACCTGGCGCCGCTGGCGTTCATGCTCCAGGCGGTGGCCAATCAGATCGCCCCGTGGCAATGGTGGTTGCCCGCGGTCCTCATGCTGCTGGGGCAGCTGGCCGTGACCGTGGTCGTCGCCCGCGCGCTGCGCTACATCGCGGGCCGTTCGTGGCAGGCGCTGGCGGCGCTGGCGCTGGTGGCGTGGACGCCGCTGACGCTGCCGGGATCCACGTGGTGGTCGGCCGCCGCCAACGCCCTGCCCATGCAGCTCGCGCTGGCCGGCATCACCGCCCTGGCCATCCGGGTGAGCCTGCGACAGGAACGCCCCGTGTCCCTCCGTGCGGTCGTTGCGGCCACGGTGGGTCTGATCGTCGCGCTCGGGTTCTTCGAGAAGGCCCTCGCCGTGGCACCGGTGGCGCTGGCCATCACCATCGCCGTGGCGTACATGGAACGGCGCTCCATCGCCGAGACGCTGCTGCGCGCCCGCTCACTGTGGCTGACGCTCGGCCTGGTCACCGGCGCATGGGCGCTGTTCTACTCGCTGACCGCGCTGGCCGACGCCGGCGAGGCGTCGTCGGAGCCGCGCGCCGAACTCTTCTTCAACGGCCTCGGCCAGGTGCTCGCCGGGCTCACCGGCGGCCCGTGGTTCTGGGACCGGTGGGCGCCGGGCCAGCCCTGGGCCGACGCCCCCTCCGGCCTGGTCAGCGTCGGCGCCGTGCTGGTGCTGCTGACCATGGCGGTGACCATCGGCCGCGACTACCGCGCGTGGCTGCCGTGGCTCATCGCCGTCGGGTACCTGTCGGTGACGCTGCTGTCGGTGACGCTCATGCGCTCGGGCGACCACACCTCCGACGTGCTGGCCCGCACGCTGCACTACTACGGCGATTCGGCGATCGTGATCGGCTTCGCCCTGGCCGCCTCCTGGTCGGATCGCGTCCGCCCGCTGCCGGCCCGCTCGCGCTTCGGGGTGCTGGCCCTGGCCGGCGTGCTGCTGGCGTCCGCGGCCATCTCGGTGGTCGGCTACCGCAACGCATGGGCCGACGACGGCACCGCGGAGTGGATCGCCACCGCCCGAGACTCGCTCGCGCAGGCGGCGGCCGAGGGCGATTCGGCGCCGGTGATCCTCGACCAGCCGGTGCCCTACGAGGTCCTGCTGCCGGTGGCGTACCCGAAGAACATGTACTCGCAGGTCTTCCGGGATCTGCCGGCCCGCCCGACGTTCGGCGACGTCACGGACGAGCCCCGCATGTTCGATGATTCCGGCGCCCTGGTCCCGGCGAACGTCGCGGAGATCACGCGGATCACGCAGGGCGACGTCGAGTCGTGCGGCACGCAGATCGTCGTCGGCCCGGATGGCACGGCCACCACGGAGATCCCGCTGCGGGACATCGCCAAGCTGGGCGACTGGGTGCTGGAGCTCAACGCCATCTCCTCGGAGCCGGCGCAGCTTCGACTGAGCCTGCCCAACCCGTTCGAGACCCCGGAGCAGACGGTCGCCGGTTCCACGCTCGTCGACGTCGATTCGGACCTGCGCACCCGCTGGGTGTCCGTCTCCGGCGGCGGCAACACTCTGCGCATCGACGTCACGGGAGCTCCCGAGGGCACCTCCGTCTGCGTCGGTTCGGGGGCGATGGGGCCACTGGTTCCCGCGCGCGGCTGAGAATCAACTACGATGACGGTGAGAATTTCATTCGTGAAGCCGTTTTAAGGAGTCCATTCATGCGCAACCGCCTCGTCGGTGCCGTCGCCGCCACCGCCATCGCCGCAGCCGCCCTGGTCGCCTGCTCGCCCCCGAACGAGAACCCGTCGGACGTCAAGGTCACCGACCAGGAGAACCCGACCCACACGTTCGAGAACGGTGGCTCGTCCTCCGCTGCGACGACCTCGGAGAACGCCGATGGCACCGCCGGCACCAACCAGGAGCCGGCCGCCCAGTAAACGGCTTCCGCCTTCCCGCTCCCGATGACCGGGTCCGCGGGCGGGCCCGGCACGCGCCACGTGCTTCATCGGCCTTGCGACGCGCACGTCCCCGACGCTTCGGTGTCAGGGGACGTGCGCGCTGTCGGTTTCGGCAAGGGCCGCATCTCCCGGGGCCATGCCGGCCGGGCAATTCAGATTGGTGCAATCCGGTCAGGCCGGCCCGGTCAGGGCACGTCAATCAGGGCATGCCGATCAGGGGCGCGGGTAGCGGAACTCCACGTTCTCTCCGTCGCGGATCTCCGCCGATGGCTTGCCGGTGACCTCCAATTCGACGGTGAGCGAGTGCCCGTCGCCGGTGGCCTCGTAGGTCAGGCGCTCGTTGGCGATGGACGTGACCTTCACCCGCGCCCGGTGCAGCCACGGGTGACGGCGGCGCAGCGCGATGAGCTGGTGGTGGGCGTTGTGCACCCACGCGCCGAGGGTGGACAGCTCTTCCGGATCGTCGGGGAAGACGGGGCGGACCTGATCGTCGCCGCCGAAGCGCTCCTCCTTCACGCCGGCGTAGCCCTGTTCGTCGCCGTAGTAGATCAACGGGACGCCGCCGACGGTCATCAGCACCACCAGCGCCAGAACCGCCTTGTCCTGGCCGACCTGGGAGGCGATGCGGGTGACGTCGTGGTTGCCCACGAAGGTCACGGGCACGAAGGAGTCCAGGAACGTGTCGTGGCGGCCCAGCGTCCATTCGAGCTCGTAGAAATTCTGCTCCTTCAACGACGACCAGATGGCCTTCCACAGTTCGTACTCGGTGACCGAATCCATGGTCGACCGGCCCACGATGTCGACGTAGTCGCCGTGGATGACCTCGCCGTAGATGAACGCGTGCGGGAAGTCCGCCCGCACGTTGGCCAGCACGCCGGACCAGAAGTCCGGGTCGACGGCGTAGGCCGCGTCCAGCCGCCAGCCGTCGACGCCGCGGTCGAGCCAATGGCGCATGACCTTCTCCACGAACGCGGCCGTCTCCGGCGCGCGGTGGTCGAACTCCACCAGATCCAGGTGCCCCTCGAAACAGGGGGCGGACGGCTCCTCGCCGGAACGGTCGACGTCGAAAAGCTTCGCGGCCTCCGAATCCGGGTCCGCGAGAGCCTCGCGGAACATCGGCGCACTCGAGGACAGGTGGTTGAACACGCCGTCGAGCAGGACCTTGATGCCCCGCTCGTGGGCGGCGGCGATCAAGCGGTCGAAGGCGGCGTCATCGCCCAGGCGGCGATCGATGCGGAAGTAATCGAGCGTGTCGTAGCCATGCGTGGCGGACTCGAAGACCGGTCCGAGCTGCAGGACGTTGAGCCCCAGCTCCTGCACGTAGTCGAGCCACCGGACGAGGTGATCCAGGCGCGTGGCGCCCGGCGCAGCTTCGACGGCCGCCTCGGACTCGTCTCCGTGGACGGGGGCTCCGGTGAACCCCAGAGGGTAGACGTGCCAGCCGATCGCGTGCTCGACCCAGTCGGGCGCGGTGCGGCCGGAGTTGCCGGGAGTGCCGGGGTTGCCGGGGGTGCCGGCGGAGGATCCGGTGGAGGTGTCGTTCATGCCCTCCACCTTTACCATCACTCCTTGCCGTCGATGGCGGCTTGACTGGCTTGACCTGCCGCTTCCGGTGAAATGCGCGGCCCGCGGCGGGTGCCGTCGAAGGTGCCGGCGTCGGCGGCGGCCTCGATGACGCGGGCGCGGTCGGCCTCGGTGTAGTCGGAGGCGTCGTGGAACTCGCGGCGGTCGCGCCAGACGCCGGCCTTCGACTCCGGCACGCCCAGGCCCGGGGTCGCCGGCCACGGCGGGATCGACCCGGCGGCGGCCATCGTGCCCTTCTGCTCGGGGCGGCGCGGCGGGGCGGGCAGGCCGGGGGCGAGCGCGTC
>NZ_DURI01000103.1 GCF_012837295.1 Corynebacterium sp.
CACCGCCCGATAGAACCCACCACCCCCGCACCCCACACCCACCGTGGGGCGCGGGGGCGTTTTCATCCCCCAAAAGAGCCACATCGGCGCACCCCATCACCGTTACCCATGCCCCGGGCGGACTCCACGAACAGCGGCGTCGCAAAGTAACTGGATGATTCCAGAACCGTTTTCCCCGAAACCCGCACGAAACATGCGGTCTTCATCTTTAAATAAGCACACCGACAGCGGCGGAGCATCGGTTACCCCCGGTTCCCACATCATTTCACGCCGCACGCCCGCTTTCACGTCCCGCAAGCACATTCAGGAGTCCACAGTGCGAATCGGAATCCCCATTGAACCCGATGCCCGGCAGCCGCTCGTCGCGGCGACGCCGGACACGGTCGCCAAGCTGATCAAGCTCGGCTACGACGTCGACGTCCAGGCCGGGGCCGGCGACCATGCCGCCTACCCCGACGATCTTTACGCCGCCGCCGGCGCGCGTCTCGTCGGCGAGGACGTATGGCGCGCGGACATCATCACCACACTCGACGCCCCTCCGGCCGAGTTCCGCCGACAGATGAAGCCGGGCGCGATGCTCGTGTCCCGCCTGGCCCCGGGACGCAACCCCGAACTTGTCGACGACCTGGCCTCCTCGCACTTCACCGCACTCGCGATGGACGCTGTGCCACGCCTGTCGCGCGCGCAGTCGATGGACGTGCTGTCCTCCATGGCCAACATCGCCGGCTACCGCGCCGTCGTCGAGGCCGCCAACTCCTTCGGCCGCCTGTTCACCGGGCAGGTCACCGCCGCGGGCAAGGTCCCGCCGGCCACCGTCTACGTCATCGGCGCCGGCGTCGGCGGCCTCGCCGCCATCGGCACCGCCAACTCCATGGGCGCGATCGTCAAGGCCACCGACCTGCGCCCCGAAGCGGGCGAACAGGTCGAGTCCATGGGCGCCGAATTCATTCCCATCCCCGTCGCCTCGGAGAAGTCCACCGACGGCTACGCCAAGGAGATGACCGACGACCAGGCCACCGCCGCCGCCAAGCTCTACGCGGAGCAGTCGGCCGCCGCCGACATCGTCATCACCACCGCGAACATCCCCGGCCGCCAGTCCCCGCGCCTGCTCACCGCCGACGACGTCCGCGCCATGCGCCCGGGCAGCGTCATCGTCGACATGGCCGCGGCCAACGGCGGCAACTGCGAGCTCACCGTGCCAGGCGAGGTCATCGTCACCGACAACGGCGTGACCATCATCGGCCACACCGACCTCGCCGGCCGCCTGCCCGGCCAGGCGTCGCAGCTCTACGG
This sequence comes from Corynebacterium sp., assembly GCF_012837295.1. GTDB lineage: Bacteria > Actinomycetota > Actinomycetes > Mycobacteriales > Mycobacteriaceae > Corynebacterium. The sequence continues at coordinate 1,294 of NZ_DURI01000103.1, forward strand.
CCAGAACATCGTCAACCTGTTCAAGCTGATCACCCCGGACAAGGACGGGACGCCGATCCTCGACCTCGACGACGAGATCGTCCGAGGAATCACGGTCACGCTGAATGGGGCGTCGTCAAGCAAGGGCGGCGACACCGGCAACGTCGAGGCCGAAACCACCGGCGCGGCCACCGATACCCGCATCCTGTGGCCCCCGCCGCCCGTGCAGGTCTCAGCGACCCCGGCCGCCGCGGCGCAGGAAAAGCTCGCCGCCGCAGCCACCGCCGAAGCCCCCGAGAAAGTCTCCTTCATGGGCGGATCCAAGGCGAAGATCGGGCTCGGCCTGGCCATCGCGCTGGGCGCGGCGGTCATCCTGGCCAGCCCCGCCTCCGTCAGCGTCAACTACATGGTGCTCACCCTGGCCATCGTCCTGGGCTTCTACGTCATCTCCGCCGTCACCCCGCGACTGCACACCCCGCTGATGTCGGAAACCAACGCCATCTCGGGCATCGTGCTCGTCGGCGCGATCCTGGTGGTCAGCTCCACCAACGTGATCGTCAGCTCCCTGGCATTCCTGGCCATCGTCCTGTCGTCGATCAACATCTTCGGCGGCTTCACCATCACCGACCGCATGCTCGGCATGTTCCGCAAGGAGGAGGCGTAAGACATGAGCGCATTCAACGACTTCACGCACGACGTCGCATTCACCGCCGCAGCAGCGGCCGACGGCGCGGCGACCACCGCCACCGCCACCGGCACCGACGCCCTACTGGACTGGACCAACCGCCTGTCCACGCTCGGCTACATCGCCGCGGCACTGCTGTTCATCATGTCCCTGGCCGCCCTGTCCAAGCCGGAAACCGCCCGCCGCGGCAACGCGCTGGGCATGACCGGCATGGGCATCGCGGTGCTCATCGCGATTTTCCAGGCCACCGCCACCGCGGCCCGCGACACCACCGGCGAGCACATGGGCCCGCTGGTCACCATCATCCTCATCGGCCTGGCCATGGCGCTGGGCGGCATGTTCGGCGTGTGGCGCGCCCGCTCGGTCGAGATGACCGGCCTGCCGCAGCTGATCGCCTACTTCAACGGCTTCGTCGGCCTGGCCGCCGTGTTCATCGGCTACAACTCCTTCATGGAGGACGGCGGCCTGACCGGCAACGCGCAGGCCTTCCACCTCGGCGAGGTGTTCCTGGGCACGTTCATCGGCGCGGTGACCTTCTCCGGTTCCGTCGTCGCCGGACTGAAGCTGGCGGAGAAGATCAAGGGCGCCCCAGTGCTGCTGCCGGCGCGCAACCTGCTCAACCTCGCGATCCTGGTCATTTCCGTGGCGCTGATGGTCGCGTTCATCATCGTCGGCGACGGCTCGGTGGCATGGATCGCCCTGGGCGTCATGACCGCCCTGGCCCTGTTCCTCGGCTGGCACCTGGTCATCGCCATCGGCGGCGGCGACATGCCGGTCGTGGTGTCGATCATGAACTCCTACTCGGGCTGGGCCGCGGCGTTCACCGGCCTGATGCTGGCCAACCCGCTGCTGATCATCACCGGCGCGCTGGTCGGTTCCTCCGGCGCGTACCTGAGCTACATCATGTGCCAGGCGATGAACCGCTCCTTCCTCAACGTCCTGCTCGGCGGCTTCGGCACCGACGGCGGCGTGGTCGCAGACGGCGGCGAGGCCGGCACGCACACCGAGGTCTCCGCGTCCGAGACCGCGGACCTGCTGAAGATGGCCAAGACCGTCATGATCACCCCGGGCTACGGCATGGCCGTGTCGCAGGCGCAGTACCCCGTCGCCGAGCTGACCCGCACGCTGCGCGAGGCCGGCAAGGACGTCACCTTCGGCATCCACCCGGTCGCAGGCCGCCTGCCGGGCCACATGAACGTCCTGCTCGCCGAGGCCAAGGTCCCCTATGACCTGGTGCTGGAGATGGACGAGGTCAACGACGATTTCGCCGACGTCGACGTCGTGCTGGTCATCGGCGCCAACGACACCGTCAACCCGATCGCCGAGCAGCCCGGCTCCCCCATCGCCGGCATGCCGGTGCTGAAGGTCTGGGAGGCCGAGAACGTGGTGGTGTTCAAGCGCTCCATGGGCTCCGGTTACGCGGGCGTGCAGAATCCGCTGTTCTTCAACGACAACACGGACATGCTGCTCGGCGACGCTAAGTCGTCGGTCGAGTCGATCATCTCCGAGCTGAAGTCGGGAGCCGGTGCGGCCGCCGGTGGCGCCGGCGCATCGCGTTCGGCCGGTGCCTCCGGCGCGGCGGGCGCGGCCGGTGCCGGTGCCGGTGCCGCGGGCGGGTCGCGCGACGCCTCCGGTGCCCGTCAGGTCCCGGCCTCCGTGCACGGAAAGTAGTCCCCGCCGGGAAGTTCGGTGGGCCGGGCGCACCGTTCGAGCACCATCCGCCGCCCCTCAAGGCAGGCTCGAGGACTTTCCGCGCAGAAAGACGCCGGATGGGCAGAAAGACGTCGTCAACCACATCTTCTGTCCACCCGGCGTCTTTCTGTGCGCAGGCCAGCGCGCAGCTCGGCGGATTTCGGCACTCCCGTCCGCCGCATCGTCCGCCGCACCTCCTGCTCCCGCCCGACACACCGCGTGCCACGCCTCCTTCCACCCGTCCGCCGCATCGTCCGCCGCATCATCCAACGCACCCCGCCGCACCACCTCCCGCACCGCCCGCCGCGGCTAGAATCCGGGAAAACGCCCGGCCCACGCGCCGGTTCGCCCGTTCCGCGGCCCGCATTGCACCGCCGAACCGAACCGCGCTCCGGCCGGCCGATCGCACTGCAGGAGGTCCCATGGGCAATTTCGCCGATTTCGCCATCATCCCCGCCTCGGCGTTCGAGGAGATCATGCGCCTCGGCGCCGCGGGCGACGCCGACGCCGCGGCCGACCTGATCATCGATCTGCTCGACGCGACTCCGGACGAGGATTGCGCGCTGTGCGGCGACGAGCTCTCCCGCACGCGCCTGGGCGAGCATTGGCAGGGGGTGCTCGCGCTGTTGACCGGCGGCGACTCCCTCCGCGGGAATTCCGGCGCGCCGCACTCCCCGGCCGATCCGCGCCGCGAGGCCCTGCTCGGGGAGCATGAGTTCTTCGCCGATGCCCACTATGGGGTCGTTTCGCCGGAGCGGGTGGGCGTCGTCAAGCAGGCGCTTGAGGACGTCGATGCGGATGCCGCCATCGACGACGGTTCCGGCGCGTCCGGCCTGCGCGGGCTGCTGGGGCGGCGGCGCCAGCGGATTCATGGCGTGGCCTGCGATTATCCGGTGCATCACGTCCGCAATTCGTATGAGGCGCTCGTGGACATTTACCGCGATGCGGAGGCGCGCGGGGCGGGCGTGGTCATCGCGATCGGGTAGGCGGCCGGCTCTTTCGCTTGACGACGCCCACCTCCGACCCGTCGCGCGCGAACGCCGGGGCGACAGGGCCGTCGAGTGGCCCGGTCGCCCCGGCGTCGTGCGCGGCAGTGGCGCACCGCGGTCTATTCGGCCCCGGGGACCCCTGCGGCGATGTTGGCGGCGCGCAGGCCGTTATCGCGGGTCAACGGTGCCGGAGCCGCGGACCGTGCGGGGAGCGCCGGGGCCGCGGCGCCAATCACGCCCTTCGAGCCCCTCTTGCCCTTCGCGCCCTTCGCGCCCTTCGAGCCCGACGCCGTCAGCCGGCGGATGACCTTCGCCGCGGTGACGGGCTTTTCCACCAGCACCCAGTTGATGGCCCTGTTCCTGAGATCGTTCATCGCAGCCGCGATCCTTCCTCGCTTCTTCATTTCCGTGTCGCTATCGCCGTGTGGTTCCGCAATCGGTTCACTCGTCGCCGTCGACGGCGATGCCGTGCAGCTCGAGGACTTCCCGGGCGAAGGGCACCGCGGCGGCGCGGTCCTCGGCGATCATGCCGATGCGCGTGCGGCGGTCGACGATGTCGCCGACGGTCAGGGCGCCCTCGTGGGTGACGGCGTACTCGAACTCGGCGCGGATGACGTCGAATCCGGCGACGCGGCCGAGCGGGTCCGCCACCGTCGCGGCGGCGACGACCTTCGGCGCCTCGTGCCCGAAGCGGTCGACCAGCGACTGCGGCAGCGCGGAAAGGTCCGCCTCCGTCACGCCGCGACTGGCCTTGTGCCCGGGGGCGCCGACCAGCGGCAGCTCCATGGTCCGGCAGTCGGCGGCGCGGATGCCCCGATCGGAGAGTACGAAGTCGACGGCCTCCTGGGCCATGAGCCGGTACTCGGTGAACTTGCCGCCGACGATGGAGATCAGCCCATCGGCGGACTTCACCGTCGCGTGCCGGCGGGACAGGTCCGCGGTCGAGCCGGCCTCGCCCGCACCACCGTCGCCGTTGCTCCCGTCGCCGTCGGCGCTTTCAAGGTCGCCGCCCGACGCCTCCTCCACTATCTCCGTGCCCGCGCCCTCCGGCACGAGCAGCGGCCGCAGCCCGGTGAACGCGCCGCGCACGTCGTCGCGGGTGACCTTGGCGCCCAGCGCCCGGTTGATGTTCTCCAGCAGGAATTCGACGTCGGATTCCGGCGTCGGCGGCACGTCGGGGATCGCGCCGGGGGTGTCCTCGTCGGTGAGCCCCAGGTACACGCGCCCCAGCTGCGCAGGAAGGATGAACAGGTACCGGCTGATCGAACCCGGCAACGGGATGGTCAACGCTCCGGTCGGATTGCCGAAGGTCTCCGCGTCGAACACCAGGTGGGTGCCGCGGGAGGGCCGGACGCGGATGCCGTCGTCGAGGCCGCCGGCCCACACGCCGGTGGCGTTGACCACGGCGCGTGCGGGCAGGTGGAAGCTCTCGCCGGTGAGCTCGTCGACGAGCGTCGCCCCATCGCCGGTGGCGTCGGCGGCGGAGCAGTGCGTGATCACGCGGGCTCCGTTTTCGGCGGCGGTGCGGGCGATGGCGGTGACCACGCGGGCGTCGTCGACCATCTGGCCGTCGTAGTTGACCCACGCACCGCGCAGCCCGTCGCGCAGGGCGGAGGGCACCATCTTCAGCGTCGCGTCACGGTTGAGGTAGCGCGATCGCGGCAGGATCGACGACGGCGTCCGCGCGGCCAGGCGCAGCATGTCGCCGGCGATGTAACCGACGCGCACGGCCGCTTTCTGGATGAGGTTGGTGTCGTCGGCAAGCGGGGTGACCTGCGGCAGCGCGCGCACGAGGTGGGGCGCGATGTGCCGCATCAGCCGGCCGCGCTCCACGGCCGAGTGGTACGCGATGCCGATCTCGAGCTTGGTCAGGTACCGCAGGCCGCCGTGGGCGAGCTTCGAGGACCAGCGGGAGGTCCCGAATCCCAGGTCATGCTTTTCGACGAGCACGACGTCGAGCCCACGGGTCACCGCGTCGAGTGCGACGCCCACGCCCGTGATGCCGCCGCCAATGATGATCAGGTCGACGGGGTCGTCGGAGCCGCGCCCCTTCAGTTCGTCGATCCAGGCGGCCCGGCGGGCGCCGTCGAGCGCGGTGGGATCGGCCGGCGTGCCGGGGGCGGTGTGCCCGTCATGTGCGTTGTCCATCGACCCAAGTGTCCCTTCTTCGAGGCTCGGGGCCGGCGTGCGGGGCGCGCGCGTCGGCTTTTCCCGTGGTTCCCGGTCGGCCCCGTGGGCTCTCCGGGTTGTGAACTGCCCCAAGATTGACCCGCCGCATTACAGTTTGTCAACAACTGTCACGCCCCACGCAATTACCCCCGCCAACCCCGCTTTCCCATGAGGGTCTGGTTTCCACTTTGCTCCGATGTGTAACATTCGAGCCATGAACGGTCATCATGACACTGGAGTTCCGCTCCCGCCCATGGAGTTCAACCTCTGGGGCACGCCGGACGAGGCCAAGCCGCTCTCCCATGGCGTGCAAAAGTTGCTCACGGACGTCTTCAACGTCGACAAGCCCCTGCCCCGCATCCCGGACGCCGACGTCCTCATCGCCGAGACGCGTCTCGGCCCGGACGACGTCGCCGCGCTGACGGACATCGTCGGAGCCTCCCGCGTGACCGGCGACAAGCTGCAGAAACTCGCGCGCGCCCGCGGCAAGTCCTACCCCGACCTCATCGGCTGGCGGCTCGGCGGCGTCCACGACGTCCCCGACGCCATCGTCGCCCCGTCCACCGACGAGCAGGTCCTGGAGATCCTGCGGTGGGCCACCCGCGAGCGCGTCGCGGTGGTGCCCTTCGGCGGCGGCACGACCGTCGTCGGCGGCGTCAGCCCGGACCGCGGCGGCCTGCGCGCGGTGATCAGCCTGGATCTGGCGCTTTTCGACGAGCTCACCGACGTCGACGCCGAATCCGGCCTGGCCACTCTCGGCGCCGGCCTGTCGGGCCCCGCCGCTGAGCTGCTGCTCGCCGACCATGGCCTGCAGATCGGCCACTATCCCCAGTCGTTCCCCTACGCCACCATCGGCGGCTACGCGGCGACGCGCTCGTCGGGGCAGTCGTCGGCGGGCTACGGGCGTTTCGACGAGATGGTGCGCTCGTTCACCATCGTCACCCCCTCGGGGATCCTCGAGGTCGGCGACGCCTCCCCGGCCACCGCCGCGGGCCCCGACCTGCGCGAGCTGTTCCTGGGCTCCGAGGGCGCGTTCGGCGTCATCACGCGGGTGCGCCTGCGCGTGCACCCGGTCCCGCAGGTCAAGCGCTACGAGGCGTTTTCCTTCCCCACCTTCGAGGCGGGGGTCGCCGGCCTGCGGGCCGTCGAGCAGGCTGGCGCGGGCCCGACGGTGATCAGGCTTTCCGACGAGATCGAGTCCAGCGTCAACCTGACTTCCGGCGACTCCATCGGCGACGGTTCCCGGGCGCCGGAAGGGTGCCTGTGCCTGACCATGTTCGAGGGCACCGCCGAGCACGCGGCGTCGCGGCACGCGGAAACGCGGGCGCTGCTCATCGCCGCCGGCGGCACCCCCGCCGGAGAGGGCCCGGTGCGGTCGTGGGAGCAGGGCCGTTTCGGTGCCCCGGTGCTCCGCGACGGCCTGCTGGACAACGGCGCCATCTGCGAGACGCTCGAGACCGCCACCGACTGGTCGAACGTCGCCAGGCTGAAGAAGGCCGTCACCCGCGCCCTGGCCGACACCCTGCGCTCGACGGGCACGATGGCGCTGGTCATGTGCCACGTCTCCCACGTGTACCGGGAGGGCTGCTCGCTGTACTTCACCGTCATCGCCGCCCAGAGCGATGACCCCGAGGCCCAGTGGTGGGCGGCGAAGGGCGCGGCATGCCGTGCCATCGTGGACAACGGCGGCACCATCACGCACCACCACTCGATCGGCACCGATCACGCCCCGTACCTGGCGGACGAAATCGGCGACCTGGGCGTGGCGGTGCTGCGCGCGGTGAAGTCCGAACTCGACCCGGCGGGGATCATGAACCCGGGCAAACTGCTGACGATTGAAGGGTCCGGCGAAGGGGTGTCCCGCGATGAGCGCTGACGAGACCCCGCAGCCGAACAACGCCGCTTCGGCCAACAACGCCCCGCATCCGGAGACCTACCGCGAAGGCAAGCTCGACGTCCGCCGCGTCGCCATGATCACGAATCCGAAGGCCGGCAAGGGCCGGTCGGGAGACAAGCTGGCCAAGGCCCGCAATCGCCTGGTGGAGCTCGGCGTCGACGTGGTTCACATGCAGGGTGCAAGCGCCGAGGCATCGCGGGAGCTGGCGGCCGAGGCCGTCGCCGATGACGCCATCGACGCGATCGCCTGCTGCGGCGGCGACGGCCTGGTGTCGCTGGTGCTGCAGGAGCAGGCGATGTCGGGCAAGCCGCTCGGCATCATCCCCACCGGCACCGGCAACGACCACGCCCGCGAGTACGGAATTCCTCTGGATCCCGAACGCGCGGCGGAGACCATCGCCGTCGGCCGCTACCGCACCACGGACCTCGGCCTGATGCGCGGCCCGGGCGTCGACGGCCATTGGTTCGGCACGATCGCCATGGCCGGCTTCGACTCCCTGGTCACCGAGCGCACGAACCAGATTTCGTGGCCGACGGGCAAGATGCGGTACGTCGCGGCGATCGGCATCGAGTTCGCGAAGTTCCATTCGCTGCCCACGCGCCTGGTCATCGAGCGCGATCTGGTGCTCGACGAGAACCTGACCATGGTCGCCATCGGCAACACCCGCACGTACGGCGGCGGGATGAAGGTCTGCCCCACCGCCGATCCGGCGGACGGGATGCTCAACGTCACGGTGCTCAAGCGACTGTCGCGGCGGCGGGCGGCGGTGAAGTTCCCGAAGATCTTCACCGGCGAGTTCCTCAACGAGGAGGGCGTGTCCACGTTCCGCGCGTCGCACATCGCGCTGCGCGTGGACGGCGTGACGGCCTTCGCGGACGGCGATCCGGTCGGTCCGGCCGACATCACCGTCGAGTGCGTGCCGGGCGCGGGCAGCTACATCATCCCCTGACCGGGTCCGGTCGGCTCCGCTAGATGGTCACCACGATGTCGTTGGGCTGCAGCACGTCGAAGAAGTGCATGGCCTCGGGGTTGGACAGGTGGATGCAGCCGTGCGAGTCCTCGGTGAGGTCGCCCTCGTGGAAGGCGACGCCGGTGGTGGTGAAGTACACCGAGTACGGCATCGGCTCGTTGTCGAAGACGTAGCTGATCTCGTCGCGGACCTTCCGCTGGACGGTGAATTCGCCGCGCGGGGTCTCGTAGCCGGGCATGCCCGTCGTGATGGGCACCGGGCCGCGGCTGACCTGTCCGTTTTCCTGCAGCCACGCCAGGCGATTGTCCACGTCGACGCAGGCGCGGGCGTGCGGCGGGCACGGGTTGTGCACCAGCGCGCCGTCGGGCGTGAGGTTCCACTCGTGGAGGGTGGCGTTGACCGTCTCGATGACGTCGGCCTCGTTCATCGGCTCCGTGGCGCCGACGCGGTCGTGGATCTCCACGTTGCGCGGGAACGGCACGGGCACTCCGTCGAGGTGGCGCTGGATCATCTCGCCGCGGACCTCGGCGGCCAGCGGGCGGGGCGCGACCTCCGTGGTCGCGTCGGCGGTGAGCACTTCCTCGGTTTCGCGTGGCTCGGTCATCGCGATCGACGCGACGACCCCGAGCGTGAGCACGCCCAGGATCGCGGCAGCGCCGGCGAGCACGGACCGCTTGGGACCGGTGCTCGCGGGTGCGGGTGCTTGACGACGGCGCCGACGCCCACCCCGGTTCGACGCCCTATCCGGATCGACCTGCACCCGCCACTGCTGAGAGCCACCGGTGGCGCGGTGGCTGCGGCGCTGGCGGCGGGAAGCGGGTGAATCGGTCACGGGGCCAATGTACCGGTGCGACGTGGCGAGTTGAATGCCGGGTGGACGATGGTGATCGAATCGTCACGCAATCGTGCACCGCCTGCGCACTCGACTGACGGCGCGCATGGCTCCGCAGCCCGAACTCTCGCGACATGCGCATACTGGAACCACCATGACTGCCACCTCATCTTCGCGGCGCGGCGACGGCCCCGGGCCACGCCGCCGGGTCCTCGTCCTCATCCTCGCGGCCGTGCTCGTCGGCGCCGCCCTCGTCGCCGGCATCGGCTACGCCACCGGCCTCATCGGCGAGGGCAGCCGCACCGATCCCGCCGCGAGCGCAGATGGCGGGGCCGGAAGCGCGAACGGCAGCGGCACCGGAGCAGGCGGCGCCGAAGACAACGCCGGAAACGACGCGGCCCCCTCCGGAGGGACGGGCGACGACGGGCGGGACGGGACGTCGTCAAGCGAGAAGCCGGACCCGAACCGCCTGACGGTGACGGTCTCCGGTGACCTGCTGTGGCACGAGGAAGTGTGGGCCTCCGGCGAAAACGGCGACGGGACGTGGGATTTCGCGGACATGTTCGCCGACGTCAAACCCATGATCGAGGGCGCGGACGTGGCCATCTGCCACCAGGAAACCGTCTTCGCGCCGCCGGAGGGCCCGTACCTGGGCTACCCCGGGTTCCAGTCGCCGCCGCAGGTCATCGACGCGATCAAGGACACCGGCTGGGACATGTGCACCACCGCGTCGAACCATTCGGTGGACGCGGGGACGGAGGGGCTGTTCCGGACGCTCGACACGTTCGACCGGGCGGGCATCCTCCATTCGGGCGCGGCGCGCAGCCCGGAGGAGATGGACGCGCCGAGGATCGTCACCGCCGCCAACGGCGCCCGCATCGCCGTCGTGACCGGCACCTACGGCACCAACGGCATCCCGGTCGAGCACCCGTGGCTGGTCGGCGACCTGAACCCGGACACGCTGCTGGCCAAGGCCGCGGCGGCGCGGGCGGCGGGCGCGGACATCGTCATGGTGGCCATGCACGCCGGCGAGGAAGCCGTCGTCGAGCCGACCCAGCAGCAGACCGAGCTGGCGCAGATCCTCACCGCCTCCCCCGACGTCGACGTCGTCTACGGCCACCACATCCACGCCGTCCAGCCGATCGAGCAGGTCAACGGAAAGTGGGTCATCTACGGCCTGGGCAACATGGTCGCGCACCAGTCCGCCGAAACCGTCCTGTCCTACGAGGGCATCACCGTCGAGCTGGAGTTTTCGCTTGACGACGGCTCGTGGGGCGTGTCCGGTTTGAGCTACGTCCCCACCGCCGTGACCCCGTATCAGACGTTCCCCGTGCGGGTTTCGCCCGTGTCGACGCTGATGGGGCGCGCCACCGACGACGCCGAACGCGCCCGATTGAACGAGACGCTGGACCGCACCCGCGGGGCGATCTTCAGCCGAGGCCTCGATCCGGCGCTCGTCCGCGAGAAGTAGCCGGCGGCGGCGAGAGGCTGCGGGGCACTGACGACCGGCGGCGATTCGAGGGAGGCACGACTGATACGGCCCCATTATTGGGGTCACCCAGACGGGCCATAAAGAGTTGCACGTTCTCAGGGAAAAATAAGACGATCAGGCCATGCCCCTCGGTTTCCCCGCCCCCATCGCCCAGAACACCCCTCCGCCGGAAGGTGGGCGTCGCCAAGCAACCCGCGACGCCGGGCAGCCCCGGAGCCGGACCCGCACGGCCATCGCCGCAGGCACGATCGGCCTGCTCGCGGCCCTGAGCGCGTGCTCGTCCGACGCGTCGTACGACGAAACCGCCGACGCCGCTCCCTTGCCCGCCGAGGTCACCGTGAACCTCACCGGCGACCTGCTGTGGCACCCGGCCGTGTACGAGTCCGGCATGATGCCCGACGGTTCGTGGGACTACACCGACACCTTCGCCGGCGTGCAGCCCGAGGTCGAGGCCGCGGACATGGCGATCTGCCACCAGGAAGTGCCCTTCGCCAACTGGGGCGGCCCGTACTCCGGCTACCCGAGCTTCCAGGCGCCGCCGCCGATCGCCGGCGAGGTCGTGAAGGCCGGCTGGGACATGTGCACCACCGCGTCGAACCACTCGGTCGACGCCGGCACCGAGGGGCTGATCCGCACCCTCGACATCATGGACGAAGCCGGACTGGAGCACGCCGGCATGGCGCGCACGCAGGAGGAGTTCGACGAGCCGCGCATCCACGAGACCGCCGACGGCGTGAAGATCGCCGTCGTCGCCGGCACGTACGGCACCAACGGCATCCCCGTCGAGTTCCCGTACCTGGTGCCGGACCTCGACCCGGACACCCTGCTGAAGCGGGCCGCCGACGCGCGGGCCGCGGGCGCGGACATCGTCATGGTGGCCATGCACGCCGGCGACGAGGGCGTCACCGAGCCGACTGCCCAGCAGCAGGAGCTGGCCGACATCTTGACCAAGTCCGACGACGTCGACATCGTCTACGGCCACCACGCGCACGCCGTGCAGCCCATTGAGAAGGTCAACGGCAAGTGGGTCGTCTACGGCCTGGGCAACCTGGTCGCCCAGCAGCTGTCGACGAACATTCCCGCGTTCGAGGGCCTCATGGTCGACGTGACCTTCGTGCCCAAGGACGGCGCCGACGCCGAGACCGAGGGGCCGGCGTGGGAGGTCGGGACCGTGCAGTTCACCCCGACCATCATCTCGCCGCCGGGCATCAGCCCGGTGACGGTGACGACCATCGACAAGGCCATCGAGGCCCTGCGCGCCGAGTACGGCGACCAGGCCGACGTCTCCGGCCTCGAGGCCGCCCGCGAGCGCACCCGCGCCGCCGTGTACTCGCGCGGTGCCGAGGGCGAGACCGACCTCGTCGAGGGGTAGGTCAGCCTAGCGCTTCACCTGGCCGCCGGCGTTCTGCCAGGCAGTGACGCCGCCGGAGAGCCAGTAGGCGTCGAAGCCCTGCTTCCGCAGCTGGTTGCAGGCGCGGCGAGCACGGGGGCCGTGCGCGCAGACGGTGACGACCGGATGCTTCGCGTTGAGCTCCTTCGCGCGCGCCGAGATCTGCTGCACGGGGATGTGCGTGGACTTCTTCGGCGAGGTCAGCCGACGTTCGGCGTCGGTGCGGACGTCGACGAGGCGGGCACCGTCCTTGCACATCTGCACGGCCTCGGCGCCGCCGATCTTGCCCTCGGAACCGAAGAGCTTCGCGAAAAATGACATGTGGGGACCTTCCGGGAGGGACGGGCGATGACTTCGCTGAACATCATACCCCCTGGGGCATGCGATCAGAGCGGCGCCTGAACGCGGATGCCGCGGTCCTCGTGCTCGCACACGGTCTTCGCCTTCAGCTCCTGCGATCGGCCGTAGGTCGGCGAGCTGCACACCCAGCCGTCGAATTCGACGTACATGGCGTTGCCGGTCCCCTCGGACGGCATGCGCTCGTCGTATTCATCGAGCACCGCCATCGCTTCCTCGCAGGTGATCTCGCCTTCGACGACGTCGGCAAGGCGATGGCCCTCCATCGCGCCGCACAGCATCGGGGCCTGAACCAGGACATCGGTGCCGGTCTGATATTCGGTGCCCGGCTGATCCCCGGCATTGGCCCGGAGTTCCTCGGGGTCGAGGACCGGGCCATCGGTGGTGATGTCCCGGTCGGAGCCCTGGATCTGGAACGCAGCCCCGTCGGAGACGCACGCCAGAGTCGAGTCATCCGGTTTCGCGCACTTGACGGCACCGAAATTGACCCACTGGCCCGTTTCCAGCTCCGTCTTCGCCGGCTGCACCCCCTCCGCGATCACATAGGCGACGCCGGACGACGCGATCGCCACCGCACCGGGGCGACCGGAAAACGGCGGCATGTCCACGTTGGGGACATCATCGGCGGCAGTGCCGATGCACGTGACGATCAGCCCGTTGACGAAGCACTCCCCCGTCGTCCCGTCTACGACGTACGTCAGCGACTGAACGCTGTGATCCCGGAAGGTGCTCGGATCGACTTGCTGCAACGAATCGAAATCGACGTCGATGCCCGCACTTTGCTCCTCGTCCGCAGTTTCCGTGACGGTCACCGTGGACCGTTCGGCGCTTTGCGACGCCCCCGCGTCCGGCGACGGAGCAGCCTCCTGGTCGGTGCCGCCGTCACCGCACGAGGCCAGGAGCAGACCCGTCGCACCGATGAGCGCGGCGGCGGACATGAGACGTGACTTCGGCATCGTTTCCATGTCAATAGGTTGCCACGATTTCAGCGCGGCGGCTGGTCGGGGGCGATGACCACGCGGTGCATAATTGAACGGCGGCCAGCCGCGAGGATTCACCCCGCCAGGTCGCCCACTGAAGCAAGTCGGAAGGCACTCATGAACAAGAAGCTTCTGATCAGCACGCTCGCGGCCGCCCTGATGGTTCTCCCCGCCTGTTCCGACGGTGAGACGACGGTGGAAACGGTGACCGAAACGACGACGGTGGAAAGCCCGAAGAAGCCGAACCCAACGGACGGCGACTCCTCGGATAGGCCGGAAAAGAAGGATTCCAAGGCCGCCCCGAAGACCACGACGTCCCGCGCCGGCCACATGGGCTACACGGGCGCGCCGACCGGTGACCCGACGCCGATCAACAAGTCCATCGCCCGCTGCGCCAAGTCGTCCGAGGGCCTCTACGAGCAGGGCACCACCTGGTTCACCGACGGCACCTCCGGTTGGACTCAGTACTGCTCCAACAACTTCAACGACGGGCCACCGCCCGTCTACGAGCCGTACACGCCGCCCGCCCAAAACACCCCGTCACCTTGGGTGCAGGGCCAGATCGACTGGTCCAGCTGCCTCGAGTCCGGCAAGTCCGAGGAACAGTGCCGGGCAGAGTTGAACTGACCAACCGAGGTTGAGGGTGGTTCTTGGCCACGATTTCAGCGCGACGGCTGGTCGGGGGCGGCGCTCCCACGAAACGGGACCGCTGCCGCCGAGCTCCTCTCAGATACCTACGATTGGGCCAGATACCTACGTTCAAACGTGAGTATCTGGCCGAAACGTAGGTATCTGACGCGCTAACCGCGTCCCCAAAACTCGCCCCCGGCCGACCCCGGCGGCGAAGGCGGCTCGATGTGGGCGTCGGGCCGTCGTAAAGCCCAGTGCCGGGACCGAAGGCGCACAATGGGGGCATGGACGACACCGCAAGCACCGGCAGCCCCATACTCGACGTTCTCATCGAGCAGCTCGAGTGGCACTGGACCAACCAGCTGCGGCCGCGGCTCGACGGCCTCACCGACGACGAGTACCTGTGGGAGCCCGTCGCCGGCGCGTGGTCCGTGCGGCCCGGCGCGGGCGGCGACGGCCCGACCTCCCCGTTCGCGGTGAACCCGGCCGCGCCGACGACGATCGACTTCGCCTTCCCCGAGCCCATCCCCGCGCCGGTGACCACCATCGCGTGGCGGCTGGCGCACGTCATCGTCGGCTGCCTCGGCGCCCGCCTGGCCAATCACTTCGGCGGCCCCGCAGTCGATTACGGCACCTTCCCCTACTCCCTCACCGCCGCCGGCGCGCTCGCCCAGCTCGACGAGGCGTACGCCGCGTGGATCGACGCGCTCCGTTCGCTTGACGACGCCGCCCTCGCCCGCCCCGTCGGCCCCACCGAAGGCCCGTGGGCGGAGCATTCGATGGGCACGCTGATCGCGCACATCCACCGCGAGATCATCCACCACGGCGCGGAAGTCACCCTGCTGCGCGACCTCCGGGCGCACCGGGGCACCTTGTAACCTCATGACCATGCCCAACGACGCGCCGCAGCCCGACGCCCGCACC
>NZ_DURI01000104.1 GCF_012837295.1 Corynebacterium sp.
ACGGGTCGTTCAAGATCAACGGCGGCGAGACCGGCGAGTGGACCATGAAGCTGCGCGAGCGCCTCACCGGCATCCAGCGCGGCGACGTCCCCGACGAGCACGGCTGGCTGCAGACCCTCGTCGAGGCGCCGGAGGCGTAGGCGGGCGCAGGCGGGGCGCAGGCTGGCGCCCAGAGCGCAAAAAGACGTCCAGTGGCCAGATAGATGTGGTTCGCCACATCTATCTGGCCACTGGACGTCTTTCTCTTGGGGCCGGCGTCCCGGGGAGGGGACGTCGTCGGTTTCCGCGCCGTCGGCGGCGCGCAACCGGGGCCTTCGAGCCCCGCCCGTGTCGCACCCGGCCAGATACCTACGTTCCAGCCAGATACTCATGTTCAAACGTGGGTATCTGCACCGAACGTAGGTATCTGTCGGCGTGGTCCTCGCGATTGCTTGACGACGGGCTGCCTCGCCCGTGCATCGCGCCCAAACCGAGCACCGCGGCCAAGCAAATCCCCGCGCTCGCGTTGAGCACCGCGCCCGAGCCGGCACTGCGCCGCCTTCGAGCAGCGCTGAGCATCACGCTCCGGTAGAACACCCACGACAATTATCCGCCGGGGGTGCATAGGGGGAGATTGATCGGGGAATTGAATTCACCCGGGAATCGGGAATGGCTGCGGAGGGCAAACGAAAATGCGCCCCGCGGCAGTCATTCCGCAAGGCGCATTCCGTAAAACCCGGAGGTCGAAGGTGTGCTCGTGAGTGGCGCCCCGGCAAACGGACGGCGCGTAATTTAATTGGGCGAGCCCCGAAACGAGCCTCCTACTCCGCCTCTCCGGCGGTGTGCCCTCAGTCTAGGCCCACCATTCCAAGTTCGTCAATGGGCAATTTTTCCTTTTCCGGTTTTGGGGTGGAAATCGGGTGTGGGGCCGGCCTCCTGGGTCGTGAACCCGCAGGTCAGACAGGAGAAGGTGCGGAGGGAGGACGGTCAGCAGAGTAGGAAGTGGGTGGGAAAGTGGAGCGAGATGAGGGTGGCGCGGGAAGATTCCCGGGGTTCAGCCGAGGGCGAGGAAGATGGCCGCGATGAGGGTGGCCATCTGGATGATCGCGCCCAGCACATCGCCGTTGACGCCGCCGAGCCTTCGCACCGCCAATCGGCCGAAGACGACCGCGAACACCATCACGGCCAGGCAGGCGAGAACGCCCGCCACTCCGGCGACGATGGCGCCGGCCGCGGTCAACGGCACCCACCAGGCCACCAGCGTCCACGTCGATTGGGTCGCCCCGACGAGCGCGCCGAATCCCGTCGGCGCCATCGGCGGCAGCGACCGGTGGCAGGCGGTGGTCGCTGCGGCCCGGCCGATGACGAAGGGCAACGCCAGCACCAGAGCCGACGCGACGACCCGAACCACGTCGAACTCCGCGTCGAGAATCCAGGGGGCCGGGAACACGGCCACCGCGAAACCGTGGGCGAGCACCGCCATCGCGGCGGCCTGGGCGACCAAAGTCAGCGCCACGGCACCCGCGCCCATCGGGCCGGTGTCGGGGGAGCGCAGGATCTCGCGGGCGCCCTCCGGATCCCGGTAGGAACCGAGGGCGTCGGCGACATCGGCAAGCCCGTCGATGTGCATGGCGCGCGTGACCAGCTCGGCGACGCAGACGATGAGCACGCCCATCAATGCGGCGAGCAGGGGAGAGGTTGCGGCGGCTACGGCGGCCACCCCGGGATCGCCGGCAAGACCCACGCCCGACATCGGATCCGCCGCCATGCCACCGGCGGAGGGCGATTGCGAGACGCCGGAATCCGACAAGCCTCCGAACCAGGCTGCGCCCGCGCCGATGCCGCCGACGCGCGCGAACAACCACGCCCCGCCGCTGACGATCACCGCCACCAGCACGGCGGCGAGCCCGGGAACGAACCCCGCGATCGGAGCCGCCGCCATGGCTCGGCGGCCGGTGATGCGGTCGAAGACCTTCGCGCCGCGCATGGGCACGACGGTCAACCAGGAGATGGCCGTGCCCGCACCTTCGGCGAACGCATTGCCGTGGGCCGCGAGGTCACCATCGAGTGGCGCGCCGTCGGACGGCCCGGCCTTCCCCGACACGTCGGCGATCAGTCCTGCTGGGACGGCTGTTCGCCGCCCTCCCGGTGCCCCGGCCGCTCTTCGGTGGCGGGCGGGGCGGGGACGTCGGCGGCGGAGGGCGCCGCGGGCGCGTCGCCCTTGTCGGACACGCCGGCGTCGCCGAACGTGGACATCTCGGACAGGACCGCGACCGCGTGCTTGAGGATCGGCAGCGCCGCGACCGCGCCCGAGCCCTCGCCGAGCCGCATGCCGTACTCCAGCAGCGGCTCCAGGCCGAGGTGGCGCAGCGCGATGGAGTGCGCGGGCTCGGCGCTGCGGTGGCCGGCGACCCACCAGGCCCGCGCGCCCGGCGCCATCTGGTCGGCGAGCAGCGCGGCGGCGGTGGCCACGACCCCGTCGAGGATCACCGGCGTGCGCCGCACGGCCGCCTGCGCCAGAAACGCCGCCATCGCGGTCATGTCGGGGGAAGATGCCCGGCGCAGCACCTCCACCGGATCGTTGCGCAGGCGGCGGACGCGGAACATCGCGTCACGCACCGCGGCGGTCTTGCGCTTCCACCCCTCGTCGTCGATGCCGGTGCCGCGGCCGACGACGGTCACGGGCTCCGAACCGGTCACCGCGCCGATGAGCACCGCAGCCGGAGTGGTGTTGCCGATGCCCAGGTCGCCGGCGATGAGGACGTCGGCGCCCTCGTCGATGGCGTCGTCGGCAAGCTTGATGCCCGCCTCGATGGCGCGATCGCACTCTTCCTGCGTCATCGCGTCCTCGACGTCGATGGACCCGCACGAACGCCGGACGCGGAACGGCCCCTCGGCCTCGTGGTCCAGCGAAATGTCGACCGACGTCACCGACGCGCCCGCGACGCCCGCGATCGCGTTGACGCCCGCGCCACCTGCGTTGATGTTGGCGTGCATCTGGATGGACACCTCGGTCGGGTACGCCGACACGCCGCTCGCCGACACGCCGTGGTCGCCGGCGAAAACGATGACGCGGCAATCCTCCAACGGCTTCGGCGGGCACTGCCCCTGGCACGCGGACACCCACACGCCGAGGTCCTCGAGCCGGCCGAGCGCCCCGGCGGGCTTGGTCAACTGGAGCTGGCGCTCGCGGGCGAGCTGCTCCACATGCTCATCGGGGGCGACGACGGTACCGAAGCGATTGTTGGTCATGGTGAAAAGATTATCCCAGCGATCGGATGCCGGTCCGGCGAGTGGCGGCGCCCCGGTCCCCGCGGCTTCCCGCGCGGCTACTTCAGGTGGAGGGCGACGCCGGCGACGACGAGCACGACGCGGTCGCAGACCTCCGCCAAACGGCCGTTGAGCAGCCCGATCTCGTCGCGGAACAGGCGCCCGGACCGGTGCTCGGGGATCACGCCCATCCCCACTTCCGGGGTGACGATGACCAGATGAGGTTCCGGCTCGCCACGTCCCCCGCCTTCTTGCTTTACGACGCCTTCGCGCACCCCATCGACCGGCGCCTCATCGGCTCCCCAGTCCCGCACGGCGGCGACGAACTCGTCGGTCCATGGTGCGACGGACCCGCGGGACGAATCCCACAGGTTCTCGCGGTCGAGGACGCCCGTCAGCCACGTGCCCACGTCGTCGAGGAGGACGAAGGGGGCGGAGAAGCCCGCTCCGGCGGCCGATTCATCGTCGAACGCGGAAGACTTGGCATCGGGCGTAAGAGAAGGAGCGAGCCCGATCGGCCGTCGCAAAGCCTGGATCGCGTCGACGTCGTCGACCGTGCGCCAATGCGCGGGACGGCGCTCGCGGTGCCCGGCGATTCGGGCGGTGAAATCGGCGTCGAAGCCGTCCGCGCCAGGCCACGGGCGCGCCGTGGCCACGTAATCGACCGGGGAGGGGCCGTGGGCGTCGAAAAGCGACTCCGCCCACCCGGACTTGCCGGAACGGGCCCCGCCCAGGACGAGCGTGCGCACCGGCGGCCTAGACCTCGTCGCCGATGTTCTTCTGCGGGCGCGGGGTGCGAAGGCGGCGCGGCTGCGACGCGCGCGAGTAGGCGTAGAAGCCCAGGCCCGCACCGGCGGCGTCGGTGTCGGGGAAGCGCTCGCGGACCAGCTTGTTCGCGCGCTTGCCGATGAGGACGGCCTCCACCACGAGACCGACGATCATGACCATCGAAATGATCGACGCGATGTTCGCGACCTGCGGCATCGCCTGGCCCAGGAACATCACCAGCAGCAGCACCAACGCGAACGGCAGGAAGATGTTGGCGAAGAAACGGCGCGAATCCACCCAATCGCGCACCAACGCACGCTCGGGGCCCTGATCGCGCGGCAGCATGTACTTCGGGTCGCCGGCGGCCATGCGCTCGTCGGCGATGCGGCGCTGCTCGCGGCGCTCGGCGCGCTCGCGGGCCTTGACGGCCTTCAGCTCCTCCTTCGACATGGAGGCCTTCTGCTCCTTGCGCTGCTCGCGGGCCTCCTTGCGCGTCTTCGGCGGGGTGATCGGGCCGCGGCGGGTGCCGTGGGCGCGCTCGATCTCGTTGCGCTTCGGAGTCGGACGGCCCTTCTTCGGCGTGTACGCGCTGCCCTTGTTCGCCGTCGCGCGGGCGGCCTCCTCGGCGGTGGGGACGTGGCCGCGCGCGGCGGTCGAATCGCCGGCGGCGGCGTTCGCGGCGGCGGCGTCGGCGGCGCCGGTCGCATCGGTGGCCGCGTCGGCGGAGGTGGGCTCGTTCTTCTTCCAGGGCGTCTTCACGGCCAACACCCTATCGGGCCTGCGCCGAGGGCCCAAAGTGGCGCGCCGATCCTGCGGGGCGGCCGCGGCGTCGTGAAGCGGTGGACGAGGGCCGGGCGACGAGACCGAGGAACATCTGCGCGACTCTGGCGCGGTTCCGGCGGCGTTCCGGCGGGGGTTGCGCCACGGAAGCGGGGTGGTGAGGGTATCCTTCGGCCATATCGGAACGCACGCCGACCGGTTCGGCGCCGGAGCGGATGGCCGGCTCGGGGAAATCCCCGGGTCACACGCCCATCGACCCGGCCGCCGGAAATTCGTACGGACGGTGAGGAATAAACGCCTCGCCGCGCGCGTTCACCGAAGTAACCGAGCACCGCTATCCAAGGAGCACCACGCTATGACCACCGCACAGACCACCGGCGTGACCCTCACCGACGTCGCCGCCGCCAAGGCCAAGGCCCTCCTCGACCAGGAAGGCGCCAACAACCTCTCGCTGCGCATCTCCGTCGCCCCGGGCGGCTGCGCGGGCCTGCGCTACCAGCTGTTCTTCGACGACCGGAACCTGGACGGCGACGTGTCCGAGGAGTTCGGCGGCGTCCGCCTCGTCGTCGACCGCCAGTCGGTGCCCTACCTGATGGGCGCGAAGATCGACTTCGCCGACACCATCGAGCAGCAGGGCTTCACCATCGACAACCCGAACGCCACCGGCTCCTGCGCCTGCGGCGACTCGTTCAACTGATCGGCTGATTCCGGCGCCCGCATCGCGGTCGCACCGATGCCCGCCCCGACGTTTGCGGTCGGCGGCGGGTTTTCGCGTTTCGGGTGGGGCTCGTCGGTTACGGCGGGTTGCACATTCAACGAGTGTGCGGTGGAGGGCCGGGACCGCACGCTCGTGCCAAGGAGATGGCACCGAATTCAGCCACCTGCGGAAACGAGTTTGTCGACACCCCGTTGGCATCTCCTTGGCACGAGACCTGGGCGCCGGTGCTTTGAACGCGCCGATTACGCCCGCGCTGCGATTGTGCCGATTGCGGTGAATGCGCCCGAGCCTCGAATGCGCCGATTGCCCCCGGGCCTCGATTGCACCGGATGCGCCAATGCCCAGGCCACGCACCATTTTCAGGGCGGACGGGGCGCGGGTGGGCGTCGTCAAGCAAAGGTCCCGCATACGACGAGATCGCGACTCCTGACCGGAATCGCGATCTCGTGGATGGGGCAGCCGCGCCCGCGCTGGCCGCGCCGCGGACGACGCTGCGCGGCTAGAGCTGCACGGGGTAGTCGCGCTGCTCGATGTCGGGCTTGATGCGGCCCTCGATGAAGATGCCGTGCCACACCATGAACGCCAGGATGGTCCACAGGCGGCGGGAGTGGTCGCGCTCGGTCGGATGGTGCTCGGCGAGCATCTGCAGCACCTGCGCCTTGTCGATCAGCGCATCGGTCTGCGACTCGCGGATGACGTCCTCCGCCCAGCCGCGCAGCTCATCGCCGGCGAGCCAGTGGCGGATCGGCACCGGGAAGCCCAGCTTGCGGCGGTTGAGCACGTGCGCCGGCACGATCTGCTCCATCGCCTTGCGCAGCGCGTACTTCGTGGTGCCCTCGGCGATGCGCATGTCCACCGGCAGAGTCTCGGCGACCTTGAACACCTCGCGGTCGAGGAACGGCACGCGCAGCTCCAGCGAATTGGCCATGGTGATCTTGTCGGCCTTGACCAGGATGTCGCCGCGCAGCCACGTGAACAGGTCCAGGTGCTGCATGCGGGTCACCGGGTCCATGCCCGCGGAACGCTCGTAGATCGGGGCGGTGACCTCGCGGTGGTCCCACTCGCGCTGCGCCCACGGCAGGACGCGCTGCAGCTGCTCCCAATTGAAGGAGCGGGCGTTGCCGTAGTAGCGGTCCTCCAGCGGCGTGGTGCCGCGCTGCAGCAGGGACTTGCCGCGCATGCCGTCGGGCAGCGCGTCGCCGAGCTTGGCCAGGCCGGCCTTCAGCGGGCCGGGCACGCGGTCGAAGCCCGCGAGCGACAGCGGCTCCTTGTAAATGGTGTAGCCGCCGAACAGCTCGTCGGCGCCCTCGCCGGAGAGCACGACCTTGACGTGCTTGCGGGCCTCCGCGGCGACGAAGTACAGCGGCACCAGCGCCGGGTCGGCCACCGGGTCGTCGAGGTACCAGATGATCTTCGGGATCGCCGAAGCGAACTCCTCCGGCGACACCACCTTGACGATGTGCTCCACGCCGATCGCCGCCGCCGACTCCGCCGCGACGTCGACCTCGGAGAAGCCCTCGCGCTCGAAGCCGGTGGTGAACGTCAGCAGGTTCGGGTTGTGGCGCTTCGCCAGCGTCGCGATCGCGGTGGAGTCGATGCCTCCCGAAAGGAAGGAGCCCACGGTCACGTCCGCGCGCATGTGCTTGGCGACGGAGTCCTCCAGCGCTTCGGCGATCCTGTCGAAGACGGCCTGCTCGCCGCCCTTCGGCACCGGGCGGATGGGGAAGTTCGGGTGGAAGTAGCGCTTCTGCTCGACCGCGCCGCCGGGCGTGACCGTGGCGGTGCAGCCGGACTCGAGGCGGCGGATGTCGGTGTGCAGCGATTCCGGCTCCGGCACGTACTGCAGGTCCATGTAGTGGACCAGGGCGCGCTCGTCGACGTCCTTCGCGTCCACGCCGAGCTCGGGGGCCATCTCCAGGATGGTCTTCTTCTCCGATGCGAACGCCGTGCCGCGGTCCGTGGTCGCGTAGTACAGCGGCTTGATGCCGAAGGGGTCGCGGGCGAGGAACAGCGTCTTCTCCACCGTGTCCCAGATGGCGATGCCGAACATGCCGCGCAGATGCTTGACGACGTCGGCGCCCCAATGGTGGAAGCCCACCACGATCGGTTCGCCGTCACCGGAAGTATTGAAGGAATAGCCCGCGGCCGTCAGCTCCTCGCGGAGCTCCACGTAGTTGTAGATCTCGCCGTTGAAGGTCATGGCGTAACGGTCCGGCTGATCCTCCGGGCCCCACACGAGCGGCTGATGCGAATGCGCCAAGTCGATGATGGACAGGCGATTGAAGCCGAAGACGACGTCGGCGTCGTTCCACGTGCCCGCTTCGTCGGGGCCGCGGTGGCGCATGCAGGGCAGCGCGCGCTCGATGGCGGGCACGAGGTCCGCCGCATCGGAGCGAGCCGTGAGAATTCCGAGGAGACCGCACATGGCTTTACGCGAACACCTTTCGTGGGGGAGGGGGACCGCTAAGACAATAGTCCTCCGCGCGGCGAGGGCGAATTCCCGCGCCGGAGCGCAAAACGGCGTCGGCGCGGTGCGGCGGCGGATGGAGGCGCGGCGGGCCGTCGTCAAGCAAAACGAACCGCGACGCACCCCCGGCCATGAAGGTGATCGGGATCACCAAAAAGGGCGGTACCCCCGTGACCATGCCCCTTCTCAGCGTTTTATCAGCCCGTCTATACTCGGTGACACCCCGTGGGGTCAGTCCAGTGTGGAGAATTCACAGGAATGGGCTAACCTGCTTGGGAAAGACAGAACCCTCATGGGTTCTTAAGGAATTGTGTGGATCAGGAAGGCAGACACACGTGAATCAGCGTAGAGAGTACGGAGCCGCC
Source organism: Corynebacterium sp. (assembly GCF_012837295.1). Lineage (GTDB taxonomy): Bacteria > Actinomycetota > Actinomycetes > Mycobacteriales > Mycobacteriaceae > Corynebacterium. The sequence goes on from NZ_DURI01000104.1 coordinate 8,348, forward strand.
CGTAAGCTCGGCCTGCTCGGCGTCCTCGCCGGCAGTGCGACCCTGCTCGCCGGTTGCGACGTCAACCCGCCGGACAACGGCTTCTTCAAGCTGCTGCGTTTCGGCTGGCCGATGGGCGTCACCCCCGAGGCCGAGGCCATGGGCAACTTCTGGGTCTGGGTCTGGGTCGCGGCCTGGATCATCGGCATCGCCGTCTGGGGCCTGACCATCTTCTCGATGATCGGCCACTCCGCCAAGAAGGCCAAGAAGGCCGGCAAGGGCGAGTTCCCGCGCCAGACCGCCTACAACGTGCCGCTCGAGCTGGTCCTGACGATCGTCCCGATCCTGATCGTCATGTCCCTGTTCTTCTTCACCGTCCAGACGCAGGACAAGGTCACCGCGATGGACAAGGAGCCCGAGGTCGTCGTCGACGTCACCGCCTTCCAATGGAACTGGAAGTTCGGCTACGCCAACGTCTCCGGCGAGCTCATGGGCGGCGAGGACTACACCGGCCGCCAGGAGCGCCAGGACCCCGAGCAGTTCTTCACCGACGAGCACGCCGGCGAGGACGCCCCGGACCAGTCCGAGTACCCGGTCCACGGCCAGTCCAAGGCCGACCGCTCCTACCTTCACTTCAACGAGGTCGAGGTCCTGGGCACCACCGAAGAGGTCCCGGTTCTGGTCGTGCCCTACGACACCGCGATCGAGTTCGACCTGGCTTCCGCCGACGTCGTCCACTCCTTCTGGGTCCCCGAGTTCCTGTTCAAGCGCGACGCCTTCCCGCACCCGGAGGCCAACAAGTCGAACCGCCGCTTCCAGATCGAGGAAATCTCCTCGGCGATGATCGAGAGCCGCCCGGTCGACAACCCGCGCGACTCCTACAGCAACGCCTTCGTCGGCCGCTGCGCCGAGATGTGCGGCACCTACCACGCGATGATGAACTTCGAGGTTCGCGCCGTCTCCCGCGAGGCGTTCGCCGAGTACATGCAGTTCCGCATCGACAACCCGGAGGCCTCCAACGCCGAGGCGCTGGAGTCGATCGGCGAGGAGCCCTTCGCCGTGTCCACCAGCCCGTTCAACTCCGGCCGCCTGGACACCCGCGACATGGGTCAGCGCGACTCCAACACGGTCGACCTGAACGCCACCAAGTAACCGCCCGACGACTCCAGAAAGAAGTCAGACATGAAGTCCGCAGCAAAGCTGTTTTACGGTCTCACCGTGTTCCTGGGCGTTATGACCGTCGTGTACATCTTCGGCACGATGTACCTCCAGGACACCGGCAACATCATCAACGAGAACCACGGTCGCCTCGAGTGGGCCGGCGCCACCGGCCTGGTCATGGCCACCCTCCTGACCCTGTTCCTGGGCGTGTACTTCCACTTCACCGAGGTCCGCTCCGACATCACCCCCTCCGACTGGGAGGAGGCCGAGGTCGCGGACGGCGCCGGCACCCTGGGCTTCTTCTCCGCCAGCTCCATCTGGCCGTTCGTGATGACCATGGGCATCCTGCTGATGGGCTACGGCATCGCGTTCATGGCTTACTGGCTGATCGTGCTCGGCGCGGTCATCCTGATCTGGTCGGGCACCAAGCTCAACACCCAGTACATCACCCCGCCGGAGAAGCACTAGCTCACCGGCCCGCCGGAGAGGAACCACCTCACCGGCAGCCCGCGACGGTGATCCCCGCGATCACCTGACGCGGACGCGACAGAACCCCGCCACCCGGCCTTCCGGTGGCGGGGTTTCCGCGTGCGTGG
>NZ_DURI01000009.1 GCF_012837295.1 Corynebacterium sp.
CCCGGACTCCGCAGGTCAGGAGGAGACTACGCCTTGACGGCGGAGACCTCGATCTCCAGGACGACCTTGTCGGAAACCATGACGCCGGAGTTCAGCGGGGCCTGCCAGTCGACGCCGAATTCCTTGCGGTTGATGGAGCCGGTGGCGGTGAGGCCGATGCGCTCCAGGTCGTAGGCGTCGACGTTGGTGCCCTCGAACTCGACGTCGAGATCGATGGACTTGGTGACGCCCTTGATGGTCAGATCGCCGGTGAGCACGCCCTCGTTGTCGCCCGTGACCTTGGCGTCGGTGGCGACGAAGGTGATCTCCGGGTACTTCTCGACCTCGAAGAAGTCGCCGGTGCGAACGTGGTTGTCGCGGTTCTCGTCACCGGTGTCAACCGACGCGGCCTGGATGACGACGTTCGCGGAGTTGTTCCGGTTCTCCGGGTCGATGGTGAAGGAGCCGGTGTAATCGGTGAACTTGCCGCGGGTCTTGGTGACCATCGCGTGGCGGACCATGAAACCGATCTGCGTGTGCGAGGGGTCGATGTTCCAGGTGCCGGCGTAGTTGGGGGAGAGAGCCATGATGGGTCCTTTCGAAGTATTTTCATGTCCCGGAAAGGCGGGGCCTTCCGGCGGCGTGTTGCCGTATCAACAAAACCGAGTGTAACGCACCGTCTGTGACGTGTCAACAACTTTCTGCATTTTGGTGAAACACGTGGTCATTGGGGTAGCGTGAGCGGCATGCAGCAGGAAGTTCCATGGCTCAATGACGATGAGCAGACGCTATGGCGCGCAATGATGGACGCCGCCAAGGCGGTCGAGCGCGCGATGGACACGCGCCTGCTCACCACCGAGGAAATCTCCAGCGCGGACTTCTCCGTGCTCGTGCAGCTTTCCGAGGCCGACGGCGGCGTCGTGCGCATGCGCGAGCTGTGCGAGGGCCTGAAGTGGGACCGCAGCCGCATGTCGCACCAGATCACCCGCATGGAAAAGCGCGGGCTGGTGACCAAGCTCCGGTGCGCCAACGACAGCCGCGGCATCGACGTGGAGCTCACCGCCCACGGCCGCGACGTCATCGAGCGCGCCGCCCCGGACCACGTCCGAATGATCCGCAGCATCGTGTTCGACCAGCTCGACGCGATCCCCGGCCTCGACCGGGACGCCGCGTTGGCCGCGATGCGCGCGATCTCCGCGTCGGCCGAAGACTTCCGCGATTCGACCCTGGGGTAGACGGCGCGCGCGCCGAATGCGCCATTCGCCGTCAACCCCGTTAGCCTGAATGCCATGAACGACTATGAGTGGCTGACCGACGACGAGCAGAAGTTCTGGCAGATGCTCGTGTCCACCTTCCGCAGCGTCGAGCGCAACATCGAGGCGAGCCTGCGGCAGAACACGGGCCTGACGTTCGGCGACTTCACCGTGCTCATCGCGCTGAGCGAGACCGAGGACGGCGTCATGCACGTCGATGAGCTGTGCCGCCGCCTGAAGTGGAACCATCCGCGCGCGCTGTTGCACGCCACGCGCATGGAGAAGCGCGGCGTGATCAGCGTCGAGGACCCGGGCGCCGACCCGGATTCCGACTACACCGTCGCGCTGACCGGCGTCGGCCGCCACGTCTTCGCCGAGGCTGCCCCGGATTACGTGTCCACCGTCCGCGCCGAGGTCTTCGAGCAGCTTTCGGACGAGGACCTCGACCACATGTCCCGTTGCTTTACGACGATCATGCGCCACGCCGAGCAGGGCAACGGTTCGAATCTGCTGTAGTTCCGTCCGCCGTTGTTCCGGTTCGGC
>NZ_DURI01000105.1 GCF_012837295.1 Corynebacterium sp.
CCAGACCTATTTCACGGATGGTCAGCGTGCGGTGGATGTTCTGGCGGACAGCGGGGTAGACGCGATCGGCGTCGATTGCGTCGCGGGCGCCGTGCCCGACGTGTCCGGCCTGCCGGCGTCGACGCTCATCGTCGCCGGCGTCGTCGACGGCCGAAACGTGTGGCGCACCGATTGCGGCCGCGCCCTCGGGTCCCTCGCCGAATTGGCGCAGTCGCACCCGGTGGCGGTGTCGGCCTCATGCTCGCTGCTGCACGTTCCGCATTCGCTGGCGGCCGAGCCGTCCCTGGCCAACGAGCGGGAGTTGCGCGCCCGCCTGGCGTTCGGCGAGGAGAAGATCATCGAGGTCGTCTCCCTGGCCCGGGCGCTGCATCACCCGGGCGGCCAGCGGATCCGCCGCAATGGTTTCCTGGCCGCGGCGGAGGCGGAGGAGTCGGCCGACGTCTCCCCCGCCACCGGTTCCGGCGCCGTCGAGCGCCGGAAGGGCGGCGTCCACGACCGGTCGCCGTTCCCGCTGCGCCGCGAGGCCCAGCGCCGGGCGCTGGATCTGCCGCCGCTGCCGACCTCGACGATCGGCTCCTTCCCCCAGACCCCGGAGGTCCGCGCCGCGCGGGCCGCGTTCGCCCGGGGCGTGTCGTCGGAGTGCGCGTACGAGGCCGCGATGGTGCGCGAGATCCTGCACGTCATCGAAGAGCAGGAGAAGCTGGGCCTGGACGTGCTGGTGCACGGCGAGCCGGAGCGCAACGACATGGTGCAGTATTTCGCGGAGCAGCTGGACGGCTTCCACTGCACGTCGAACGCCTGGGTGCAGTCCTACGGCACCCGCTGCGTGCGCCCGCCGATCCTGCACGGCGACGTGTCCCGCCCGGAGCCCATGACCGTGCGCTGGTTCCGCGCCGCGCAGGACATGACGGACCGTCCGGTCAAGGGCATGCTCACCGGCCCGGTGACCATGCTGGCCTGGTCCTTCGTCCGAGATGACCGTCCGCTGGCGGACACCGCCCACCAGGTCGCGCTGGCGATCCGCGACGAGTGCCGCGACCTGGAGGCCGCGGGCGCGAAGGTGATCCAGGTGGACGAGGCCGCGATCCGCGAGCTGCTCCCCCTGCGCCCGGAGGACCGCGCCGCGTACGCGGAGTGGTCGGTGGAGTCCTTCCGCACGGCCACCGGTGGTCTGTCGGACGCCACCCAGCTGCACACTCACATGTGCTACTCGGATTTCGGGTCGATCCTCGGCCTGATCCGGGACATGGACGCCGACGTGACCACGATCGAAGCGGCCCGCGCCGGCTACGAGCTCGTCGACGCCATCGCCGACTCCGATTTCGACCTGCCCCTGGGCCCCGGCGTGTGGGACATCCACTCGCCGCGCGTGCCGGGCGTGGACGAGGTCACGGAGCGCATCGACCACGCCGCCCGCACCCTCGGCCCCGACCGGGTGTGGGTGGTTCCCGACTGCGGGTTGAAGACCCGCGGTTGGCCGGAGACCAGGGCGTCCTTGGGCGCCCTC
>NZ_DURI01000010.1 GCF_012837295.1 Corynebacterium sp.
CGCATGTCGATCGGCCGCACCAAGCGCCGTCAGGCGGCCGGCCTCCAGCAGCAGCAGGAGGGCATGATGGGCCAGCAGATGGACATGATGAACAAGATGATGCTCTGGTTCATGCCCATCATGATTCTGGCGACGGGCTTCCTGTGGCACATCGGCCTGCTCGTCTACATGGTCACCAACAACGTGTGGACCTACTTCCAGCAGAAGTACATCTTCGCCAAGATCGATCGTGAAGAGGCGGCCGAGCTGGAGGCGGAGAAGGAGGCCAAGCGCATCTCCCAGGAGAAGATGGCCCCCAAGGTCGGCGTCAAGCCGAGCAACCCGAAGAAGGGCGGCAAGAAGGCCCAGAAGAAGAGCCATCTTCCGGAGTCCCCCGTCGCCAAGAAACTCGACGAGGGTTCCGTCGCGGAAATTTCGACCGCCGAGGATTCCGCCGCAGTCGATGAACAGGTTGATGCCGAGGGTGCGACCGCGGCGTCCGGCTCCGCCGCTCCGTCCGTGAAGCCGGCGCCCGGACAGAAGCCGGCTCCGGGTCAGCGGAAGAAGAGCAAGAAGAACCGCAGAGGCAATCGGTAGCCGCTGACGCTTCCCGTCTACGCGAGTACGCGAGAACGCCCCACCGTTTCGGTGGGGCGTTTTTCGTGCCCGTACACTGGGGGCGTTGATCGGATCGGCAGTGAGCGGGCCACCATATTGCGTCCCGCAAATGACATGGCTGTCATTTCCGGGCCGCGCGTCCATGGATCTCTGCAGTGCCCATGGATGCCGGTGGATCCGTTGGACGTGTTGGGGGCTGAAGCTCCTGCTTCCGGAGGTTTTCCCTCGAGGTCAACCGTGCGATGTTTCACGTGAAACATTGCGGCATGGTCGGCGCTTCCGTACTCGAATGAAACGCCGGATGGGACGGGTCAGATCGAAGGCCTTGTCCGGGCATGACAGGGCATGCGTTCGCGCGAAGAAGACTCTAAACGACAATGGAGAAGACATGACGGAACCGCAGGATCACTCGCCTTTGGACCCCGTGGACCCGGTATTGGCAGCCGATGGTGACAATGGCAATCGGGCCGTGGACGGGGGTGCGGAGAACGCGGGTGCACGTCCCGACGCCGCCATTGCGAAAGCCTTCGGCGAGCGCGGTGATCTGGCGGATCAATACCACGCGTGGTTGGCGGAACACGCGACCGTTCGAGGCCTGATCGGACCCCGCGAGGTTCCCCGTCTGTGGGACCGGCACATCCTCAACTGCGCCGCACTCGCGGACGTGATTCCCGACGGGGCGACTGTCGCGGACATCGGATCCGGTGCCGGTCTGCCCGGTATCCCCCTCGCCATCGCGCGCCCGGATGTTCAGGTCATCTTGATCGAACCGCTGCTGCGCCGCACCACGTTCCTCGACGAGGTGGTCGCGGACCTTCAACTCGACAACGTCACGGTCATTCGCGGTCGAGCCGAAGAGAAGGTCGTTCGCAAGGCGGCGGGGCTTGTCGACGTCGTGACGTCCCGCGCGGTGGCTCCCCTGGGCAAGCTCGCGGGTTGGTCGTTGCCCCTCGTTAGGTCCGGTGGGCAGATGATAGCGATGAAGGGTTCCTCCGCGGCCGAAGAGATCGAGCGGGATGCGAAGCTCATCAAGAAGGCGAAGGGGCGTCAGCCCGTCATCGTCGAAGTCGGCAAGGATCTCTTGGAGACCCCGACGTACGTCGTGCAGATCCGGAAGCAGTAGAGAGAAGCCGGCGATGTTTCACGTGAAACATCGCCGGATTTCTCTATTGGGCCCACATGATGTTTCCCGTCCGAGTTTTTCTGCCCCGCCCAGGAGCTCATTGTTTCACGTGAAACATCGGGTTTCGCAGCGATTGCCTGCCCTCATGCTCGGCCATTGAGGGTGATCCGGAAGAAGGGCTAGAGTGAGAGCCGTACGATGGGCCCCGCGGGGGATCACCTCCCGGTGGTCCATCCCGCATGTGGACCAGGTGAATTTTGGTCGGATAGCCGGTGCGAAACCGGAGCTGAAGGGGATGTTTGATGGCCCGCAAGTCGTGGGAAGACTCGCCGATCGCCGCAGCCGCGCGAAGGGCGGCTCAGGTGAAGGGGCCCAATAAGCTCACGCTGCCGAAGCCGGAGGCGACGCGACGCATCGCGTTCGCGAATCAGAAGGGCGGAGTCGGCAAAACCACGTCCGCAGTCAACTTCGCCTCCGCTCTCGCGCATCATGGTCTGAAGGTTCTCGTCATCGACAACGATCCGCAGGGCAACGCGTCCACGGCGCTCGACGTCGAGCACCGGAGCGGCACCGTCTCCACGTACGAGGTTCTCATCGGCGAGGTTTCTCCCGAAGAGGCGATGCAGCAGTCCCCCGAGAACGAGAATCTCTGGTGCATTCCCGCGACTCTCGACCTCGCCGGCTCCGAGATCGAGTTGGTGAATCTCTTCAACCGCGAGCGTCGGTTGCGCCAGGCGATCACCGATGAGTTCCTCGAGGAGCAGGGGTTCGACTACCTGATCATCGACTGCCCGCCCTCCCTTGGCCTGTTGACGCTGAACTCGATGACGGCGGCCTCCGAGGTCATCATTCCGATCCAGTGCGAGTTTTACGCACTCGAGGGCGTCACCCAGCTGCTCAACAACGTGCAGATGATCAGGCAGCATCTCAATCCCGAGCTCCACATTTCCGCGGTGCTGCTCACCATGTACGACGGACGGACCAAGCTCGCGGACGAAGTCGCGTCCGAGGTGCGCCGTCACTTCGGGGACGCGGTTCTCCGCAACGTCATTCCCCGTTCGGTGAAGGTCTCGGAGGCGCCGGGCTACGGTCAGACCATCATCAGTTATGACCCGGGTTCCCGTGGTGCGCTCGCCTACATGGATGCGGCGAAGGAGCTCGCCGCCCGCGGCGATTACCTCCCCTCCCCCAGCAGCGGTGCCGTTGGCGTCGCCCCCGAGAATCAGTAGGCGAAGGACGACATCATGGCCCAGGAGAAGAAGGACACTCGCCGTGGAGGTCTCGGCCGCGGGTTGGCGGCGCTGATTCCGACGGCGCCCGAGCAGAACCCCGCCGTCGGCGAGGACGCGGCGGACATCATTTTCGGCCCGCGTTCGCGTCGGCCGGCGTCATCCGGATTGTCGGACGCGAATCCCCACGGCAACGTCACCGATGCGAAACTGAGCGATGGCTCGAAACGTCACAGTGACGAAACAGCGGCCGATCGCCGTTCCACTAAGAATCGTCACAGTGACGAAACGGACAATCGTCGTCACGCAGGCTCCGATGTTTCACGTGAAACATCGGAGACCAATTCCGGCCGCGGTTCAAAGCAGGCAGGTGTGAAGCAGGCGGAGTCGAAGGCGGCCGGAGCCAAGCACGACGGGGCCGGGCAGCGGAGTGCCGTAGGCGACGAGGCGTCCGAGTATGAGGCCACGGACATCGGCGCGTCGTACCGTGAAATCCCCATCCCGTTGATCGTCCCGAACCCGCGGCAGCCGCGCGAGGTCTTCGACGAGGAGCCTCTGCAGGAACTTGCGCATTCGATCCGCGAGTTCGGGCTCATGCAGCCGATCGTGGTCCGGCCCATCGGCGATGACGTCCGCGACAAGGCCCTCGCCGATGCCCGGGCCAAGGATCCCAACGCTCCGCAGCCGGAGTTCGAGATCATCATGGGCGAACGGCGCTGGCGCGCCAGCCAGCTCGCGGGGCTCGACGCCATTCCGGCGATCATCCGCGAAACGTCGGATTCGTCGATGCTGCGCGATGCGCTGCTGGAGAACATCCACCGCGTCCAGCTCAATCCCCTCGAAGAGGCGGCGGCCTACCAGCAGCTGCTCGAGGAATTCGAGGTGACGCAGGCGGAGCTCGCCGATCGCATCGGCCGTTCCCGTCCGGCGATCACCAACATGATCCGCCTGCTGCAGCTGCCCGTCGACGTGCAGCGACGTGTCGCGGCCGGGGTGCTCACCGCGGGCCATGCCCGGGCGCTGCTCGGCGTCAAGACGGGCGCCGAGGACCAGTCGTTGTTGGCCAATCGAGTGGTCGCCGAGGGGCTGTCGGTCCGCGCGACCGAGGAAGCGGTGACGCTGCTCAACCGTGGCGAGGAGGCGACGGGGCCGCGCAAGCGCGAGGCGCTCCCCCAGCCCGAGAAGCTCGGCGCATGGGCGGACCGGCTCTCCGACACCTTCGACACGAAGGTGTCGGCGACGATGGGCAAGCGCAAGGGACGCATCGTCATCGAATTCGGAGACCTCGAGGACTTCGACCGCATCATGTCGCTCATCGACGACGCCGGCAAGGCCTGAGTCGGCGGCCATGTCACCGGGATTCATCGGCCCCATCGATCTGGCGAACCGCCGGACGATCCACCCCGATACGATGCGCAGCCTCTTCTGGGAAGTCGAACCGGAGCAGGCGGCGTCGGCGATCGGCGATGGGCCCGATGAGACGCCGGATGCCGGGCCAGTGGCGAATCCGAACCGCGTCGTGGGCAACCCTTGGCGCAAAATGGGCCTTCAGGGCCATTCTCAGGGGCCGAGGGGCACTGCGGCGGGCCGAGGTCGTTCCGGGGCCGATGACGGCTCCCAGGACCCTCTGGCGCCCGGATCGGCCAACAACCGCACCCGCGCGGGCATGGACGCGGAGCTGGAGAAGGAGCTGTGGCTCAATCGCGTGCGCGTCGACTGGGGTGCCTGCGGCCTGAGCATGTCCGAGGCGACCGGCAAGGGCGTCATGGCCACGCTGCTGTTCGTACCGCCCCGTTTCGCGCCTACCTCGCGGCGCATGCCGACCGGCCCCGTGTCCGCAGATGCGGTGATGCTGACGAGCCTCCACATCGACCCGATAATGGCGGATCAGGGAATCGAGGAATCATTGGTCAACGCGGCCGTGACGCACCTGGCGGGCCGTGGCATCCGCGCCGTCGAGGCCTTCGGCTGCTCCGGTGACGGAGATGACGACGCCAACCTCATCCCACGCGAGGACATGTCGCTGACCGAGTCGATCCTCCACGCCGTGGACGCGCCGCGCACGCCGCACCGGTGCGAGTCGACCGCCCTGGGCGCCATCAATCATGGCGCCGGCGACGTCATCCCCACCCGGGTGCTCATCAACTCCGGCTTCACGGTGGTCGCGCCCCACCAGACGCATCCCCGGTTGCGCCGTGAACTGGACCCGGACCTCGACTGGGCCGCGGCCGTCTCGGATGCGCTGGACCAGCTCGTGGCCGCGCAGTTCTACGCGTCCTTCTCCGCTTCCAGGAGCTCGACGAAGCTGTAGGTGCCGGTCAGCGGCTGATCGTCCTCTTCCGTGAGGTAGAGGCGCTTGACGCCGACGACGATGGCCTCGGCGATCTGATCCCGGTGATCCGGGGTGGTCAGCACCTCGACGTCATCCGGATTGGTCAGGTAGCCAACCACGACCTCGACGGTGGGCATGCGGGTCAGCCGCATGAGATCCCATGTGCGCGCGTGCGTGCGGCAGTCCCCCAGGGGCGTGCGGGCGACGATCTCGCGCTGGATCAGGCCCGACAGCTGCTGGCCGAGGATCGAGTTGTTGCCCACCATCGACCCGAAGTAGAACGTGGCCAGTCCGGAGGCGCGCTCGTTCTGGTAGCGGTCGGCGCGCAGGGAGATCATCACGTCGGCGCCGAAGGCGTTGGCCATCTCGGCCCGCTCTTCGATGGACGGAGCGCCCGTCCGCGGGCGCGACAGGATGGTTTCTGCGCCGGCGGCGACCAACCGACCTTCGACGCGGGAGGCGAGATCCCACAGGATCTCCTCCTCGGTGATCGGACCGAAGGGCCCCTGGACGGTCATGCCGGGGTCGTCGGAGCTGCGGCCCGGGTCGATGACGACGCGCTTGCCCGACAACTTCGGGCCGGCGGCACGCACCTGCTCGCGCTCGCGCATGGCGACGTGCGACCCGCCCGTGACTCGGCGGCCGAGGTAGCTCAGCGCGCGGAACGTTTTGGGGCCGCAGACGCCGTCGGGCTCGAGGGCGTAGTTGAGCTGGTAATCGCGCACCGCGGCGTCGGTGAGCGGGCCGAAGTGCCCGTCGATGCGGGTGTCGAAGAACCCGAGATCCTGCAGGACTTTCTGGAGCTGCACGATGTCGTCGCCCGTCAACGGCCCCAGCGGATCGAAGGCCAGCACGCGGGCGCCGAGGACGTACGAGGCCTCGCGGAGGATCTTCAGCGTCGAGTCTCGGATCACGCCATCGGCGCGGATGCCGCGCGACTGCTGGAAGGCCAGCAGCGCATCGCGCAAATCATCGTCGAAGAGATCGTCGTCGCCGCTCCATTGCGGCGAGTCCTGCTGGATGGCATCCCCGGCGTAATCCGGCATCAGGCCAAGTCTGGCCAGCGTGGTGCGCACCTCCGCTACTCGCGGCGATCGCTCCCCCACCTGCAGATACTCCGGCACCGGGCGTCCCCTTCCTTGGCATGCTCCGATGGGCGACCCGAACGGTTGCCCATGGTCACACGCTACCAGTTAGAGCTGAGCTTCAACCTTGCGACGGATCTCGGCCTTCGGCTTGACGCCGACGATCTCGTCGACCTTCTGGCCGCCCTTGAAGATCAGCAGCGCGGGAATGGACATGATCTGGAACATCGCGGCGAGGGTGCGCTCGGCCTCGATGTCGCACTTGGCGATGACCGCCTGGTCGCCCATCTCGGCGGCCAGCTCCTCGATGACGGGGGCGAGCTTGCGGCAGGGGCCGCACCACTCTGCCCAGAAGTCGACGAGGACGGGCTTGTCGGACTCGATGACCGTGGACTTGAAGTTCGCGGCGGTGACGTTGACGACGGACATGATTCTCCTAAAAATAACTCGGTATTAGATTGGCGAAGTATATCAGGGCGGGTGATCGGGGCCCAGCCCCTTTCGGCGCCCGCCCCGGGTGCCGGGCGGCTCCTACCCCAGCGACGCCAGGTGGTGCTCGGCGTCGATGGCGGCGGTGCAGCCGGTGCCGGCGGCGGAAATGGCCTGCTGGTAGTGCGAATCGACGAGGTCGCCGGCGGCGAACACGCCCGGGAGCGAGGTGCGGGTGGACGGCGAGTCGACCTTGACGTAGCCGGACTCGTCCAGGTCGACCTGACCGGCGACCATCTGCGAGCGGGGGTCGTGGCCGATGGCGACGAACATCGCGGTGACGGGCAGCTCGGAGATCTCGCCGGTGACGGTGTCCTTCAGCTTCAGGGTGCTGACGGACCCGTCGCCCACGACCTCCTCGACGACCTTGTTGGTGGCGAAGCGGATCTTCTCGTTGTTGCGGGCGCGCTCCTCCATGATCGCCGAGGCGCGGAACTCGTCGCGGCGGTGGACGATGGTGACGGACTTGGCGAACTTGGTCAGGAACGTCGCCTCCTCCATCGCGGAGTCGCCGCCGCCGATGACGGCGATGTCGTGGTCGCGGAAGAAGAAGCCGTCGCAGGTGGCGCAGGAGCTGACGCCGTGGCCGAGCAGCTCCTGCTCGCCGGGGACGCCCAGGTAGCGCGGGGCGGCGCCCATCGCGAGGATGACGGTGCGGCCCTTGTGCTCCTCGTCGCCGACCCACACGGACTTCACGTCGCCGGTCAGGTCCATGCGGTCGACGTGCTCCATGCGCAGGTCGGCGCCGAAACGCTCGGCCTGGGAGCGCATCTGGTCCATGAGGTCGGGGCCCTGGATGCCCTCGGCGAAGCCGGGGAAGTTCTCCACCTCCGTGGTCGTCATCAGCGATCCGCCGAACTCGACGCCCTCGAACACGACGGGCTTGAGCTCGGCGCGGGCGGCGTAGATGGCGGCGGTGTATCCGGCGGGGCCGGAGCCGACGATGATGACGTCGTGGATGGTGTCGGACATGGGGGTGTTCCTCCTGCTGGGCGCTCGCTGTACCAGGGGCAGCCTACCCGGGGGCGCCGATCGTGCGATGCAGCACGGGCGCCGTGGGTTCTGCTCCGCACGTGTTCATGGTCAACAACACGGTGACGCGCCCGTGCATTCCCGCGGACAGCACGAACAGTTGGCCGACACGGTCGCCGTGGGCCATGGGCGCGGCGCCGAGCAGGGCGTTCTCGCTTTCGCCGTGCGCGGCCAGGCATTTTCCCGCGAGTCCGGGGTTGCGCAGTCCGCCAAAGTCGGTGCCCCCCAGTGCGTCCGCCACGGCGGGGCCGAGGGCGGCCAGGTCGATGTCCGGTTGCGCGGGGTCGGGTTGGGCAACCGTGCTTGACGACGCCCCGTCCCCCGCGTCGCCGACCGCGGTCGGCCGGTCC
>NZ_DURI01000011.1 GCF_012837295.1 Corynebacterium sp.
ACTACGACCCTGATGTCGACCCGGACGCGGATCCCGACGACGACTTCGACTACTCCTTCGACTTCCTCGATGAGGACGAGGAGGGCGATGAGGACGAGGATGAAGAGGGGGATGCAGAGGAAGGCGGAGCCGACGACGACGCCGAAGACGGCGACACCGACGAGTCGGAAGACGAGTACTTCGAGGGTGACGAGGACTTCGCTCCGTCGAGTACCGGCTGCTTGCCGCTGTTCGATCTCCCCGGCGCCGGGTACCCGTCCGAGTCTCCGGTGGAGTCGACGATCGCCGACGCGACCTGGGTGTACTTCATCGAGGGGCAGATCGGCGAGGACGTCGACCCGTGCTTGATCCGCTTCGGCATCGGCGGGTGGCAGCTGTACTTTCCGGCGATGGGCCAGTGGTTCCGCGACGACGCCGCGGAGAAGATGGCCACCGAATCCGGACTCTTCGTGCAGACCACGCGCGAGGACGCCGAAGACTGGGTCTTCATCCTCGAAGACCCCGCCGAAGACGGGGAAACCGGTGAAACGTTGACCGTCGAGTCGGAGATCGACAAGTGCCTCGCCCTCGGCTTCGACGAGGACACCGCCCGCCAGGTCGTCCGGATGCGCTGGGCGAATCTGCCGGACGCGCTGCTGTCTGAATGACGGTGGGCGTCGTCAAGCAACCCGCCGTGCGCGGCAGCCCCGACCCGCTTCGTGGTCGCCCGTTTCCGCCCCGGCGCGAATGCGGGCACTGTAGATGCCGTCGGCACGGGCATCGCGCAATCCCGGACGTGCCACCGACTTCCCATCACCTCCCGAGGAGAACCATGACCACCGAAATCGCGCCCATCACCAGCTGGACCCTGATGCAGGAAATCCCCGTGCCCCAGGACATCGGGCCGATCCTCGTGCAGGGCGAGCGGCCGATCACCGCGTTCAAGACCTTCCGAGACTCCGCGATCTTCACCGACCGCCGCATGATCGTCCGCGACGCCCAGGGCCTGCGCGGCAAGAAGGTCGAGCTCTACTCGCTGCCGTACTCGTCGATCAACATGTGGTCGTCGGAGAATGCCGGCACGCTCGATTTCAACGCCGAGCTGGAGCTGTGGACCCGCGCCGGGCACATCAAGGTCAAGCTGGGCCGCGACATCGACATCCGCCGCCTCGACCAGCTCATCGCGCACGCCGTCTTCGGTCAGCTGTAGGTCCGCGAAAGGGCGGGCACGGGGCGGGCGCTGCGTGGGGCTCGCCGGATCGGGGCCGGCACGGCGAGTGGCATCGTTTCCCGCTTGGCGACGGCCCGCATCGCCCGTGTCTGATCCCGTCCCGCGGTGAACCCTCGACACCGTATGCCCCAGGGGGTATGGTGAGGGGCGTCGAATCGGCGCGCCGCCGCACGTGGCGGCGCAGCCGGGACCAACCACGCAAGGAGCGATCATGGCCGAAAACACCGCAGGACCGAACTTCACCGGCACCACCCCGGCGGGCGACGCCGCCGCCGATCCCCACGCCAAGGCGAGCGCCGCGGAGCGCATGGGCATCGGCACCATCGTCCACGGCGACTTCGACGAGGTCGCCGACCGCACCCGCCAGGCCATCGCCGACGGCGGCTTCGGCGTGCTCACCGAGATCGACGTGACCGCCACGCTGAAGAAGAAGATCGACCGCGACATCGAGCGGATCCTCATCCTCGGCGCGTGCAACCCCACCTTTGCCGCTCAGGCGCTGGACGCCACCCGCGACATCTCGCTGGTCATGCCGTGCAACGTCGTCGTGCGCGAGGACCTCGCCCACGGCGGCGACGCCATCCGCGTCACCGCGCTGAATCCCGCGGCGATGGGCGAGATGGCCGGCGTTGAGGGCCTCGACGACATCATGGGCGAGGCCACGAAGATGATGACCGCCATCATCGACTCGCTGAAGTAGCCGCTCTTCGGCGACGCAGCTTCGGTGGCCCTGCTTCCGCTCTGATGCAGCCCTGCTTGCGCCCTGATGCAGCCCTGCTTGCGCCGTGATGCAGCCCTGATTCAGCCCTGCTTCGCCTTCCGGGCGGCCAGGAGGTTGGCGCCCTTGCCTGCCTTTCGCATCGTTGACAGGTACAGCGGCCGCGCGAAGCGCTTGGAATACCAGCCGATCACCGCCACCGAATCGGGCGTGACCACCTGCCGGCGGGCGTCGATGCCCTTCATCGCCCGGTCGGCGACGGTCGCGGCGGTCAGCGGCGTCTTGGTCAGCAGCGTCCGGGCGAGCTCATCGGCTTCGGCGTCGTCGCCGGTCAAGGAATCGGCCAGGTTCGACCGGAAGAACTGGGGGCAGATCACGGTGGTGGTGATGCCGCTCTCGCGCAGTTCGAAATCGACGGTCTCGGCCAGCGCGACGACGGCGGCCTTCGTCGCGTTGTACGTCGACATCTTGATGGGGTGGACCAGGCCCGCCACCGACGACGTCATCACGATCTGCGCGCCCG
>NZ_DURI01000106.1 GCF_012837295.1 Corynebacterium sp.
CGAAAATCGGCGCTGAACGGCTTTTTCCCGCGACCTGATGCGTGTCCGGTGGGGGACTACGGGGTAAGATGGAGCGGTAATCCAAGCGCACCAACAAAGGGAGACCGGTTCCACAGTGGCTGCCACCGAAAACAACTACGACGCCTCATCGATCACCATCCTCGAGGGGCTCGAGGCCGTGCGCAAGCGACCCGGCATGTACATCGGCTCGACGGGCGAGCGCGGCCTGCACCACCTGGTGTGGGAGGTCGTGGACAACTCCGTCGACGAGGCGATGGCCGGCTACGCGTCCGAGGTCAAGGTGACGCTGCTCGAGGACGGCGGCGTCGAGGTCGTCGACGACGGCCGAGGCATTCCGGTGGAGATGCACCCGACGGGTGCGCCGACGGTGCAGGTCGTCATGACCCAGCTGCACGCCGGCGGCAAGTTCGACTCCGAGTCCTACGCCGTGTCCGGCGGCCTGCACGGCGTCGGCATTTCCGTGGTCAATGCGCTGTCCACGCGCGTGGAGGCGGAGATCGTCCGCGACGGCCACATGTGGTTCCAGAACTTCAACACCGCGGTGCCGGAGGACCTGGTCCAGGGCAAGAAGGCCCGCGGGTCCGGAACGACCATCCGCTTCTGGCCGGATGCCGACATTTTCGAGACCACCGAATTCAACTTCGAGACCATCGCCCGCCGCCTGCGCGAGATGGCGTTCCTGAACAAGGGCCTGACCATCACGCTCACCGACAAGCGCGTGTCGGAGGAGGAGCTGGAGGCCGAGGCCCTGGCCGAGCAGGTCGAGAACGAGTCCGCGGCGCTGGTCGAGGAGGGCGAGGCCGAGGGCGGCGACGGCGCCGGCACCGAGGACAAGGTGGCCAAGGCGAAGAAGCGCCGCGAGAAGAAGAAGGTCTACCACTTCCCGAACGGCCTGCAGGACTACGTCGAGTCGCTGAACAAGTCGAAGACGATCATCCACCCGTCGATCATCAGCTTCGAGGCCGGCGGCGAGGGCCACGAGGTCGAGATCGCCATGCAGTGGAACAGCGGCTACTCGGAGTCGGTGCACACCTTCGCCAACACGATCAACACGATCGAGGGCGGCACGCACGAAGAGGGCTTCCGTTCCGCGCTGACGTCGCTGATGAACCGCTACGCCCGCGAGCACAAGCTGCTCAAGGAGAAGGAGGCGAACCTGACCGGCGAGGATGCCCGCGAGGGACTCGCCGCCGTCATCTCCGTCCGCGTGGCGGATCCGCAGTTCGAGGGCCAGACCAAGACCAAGCTGGGCAACACCGAGATCCGCGGTTTCGTGCAGCGCATGGCCAACGAGCACATCGGCCATTGGATGGAGGCCAATCCGGCGGAGGCGAAGGCCATCGTCAACAAGGCCATCGCGTCGGCGCATGCCCGCCAGGCGGCCCGCAAGGCCCGTGACCTGGTGCGCCGCAAGTCCGCGACGGACCTCGGCGGCCTGCCGGGCAAGCTGGCGGATTGCCGTTCCAAGGATCCGTCGAAGTCGGAGCTGTTCATCGTGGAGGGCGACTCGGCCGGTGGTTCGGCGAAGTCGGGCCGCAACTCGATGTTCCAGGCGATCCTGCCGCTGCGAGGCAAGATCCTCAACGTGGAGAAGTCGCGCCTCGACCGCACGCTGAAGAACAACGAGGTCCAGGCGATCATCACGGCGCTGGGCACCGGCATCCACGACGAGTTCGACATCGCCAAGCTGCGGTACCACAAGATCGTGCTCATGGCCGACGCCGACGTCGACGGCCAGCACATCGCGACGCTGCTGCTGACGCTGCTGTTCCGCCTGATGCGCCCGCTCATCGACGAGGGCCACGTCTACCTGGCTCAGCCCCCGCTGTACAAGCTGAAGTGGGGCAAGGGCGATCCCGGCTTCGCGTACTCCGACGCCGAGCGCGACCAGATGGTCGAGGTGGGCCTGGCGGCCGGCCGCAAGATCAACAAGGACGACGGCATCCAGCGCTACAAGGGCCTGGGCGAGATGAATGCCCAGGAGCTGTGGGAGACCACCATGGATCCGGATCACCGCGTGCTGCGCCAGGTCGCGCTGGAGGATGCGCAGAAGGCCGACGAGCTGTTCACCATCCTCATGGGCGATGACGTCGCGGCCCGCCGTTCGTTCATCACCCGCAACGCGAAGGACGTCCGCTTCCTGGACGTCTAGCGGAGCGGTCCCGGGCGGTAAGGACCGGCGCCGAACTCCAAGGACCGGCTCCGAAATGCAGCTTTACGACGCCGATGGGGCGTCAACCATGATTCAAACCAAGAATCATTGTTGACGCCCCATTATTGTTGCTGGTCCAGGATCACCGTTCCGACCGGAACCAAGTTCAAACCGGATCGATGCTCGGTTGGATCTACGTTCCAGCCGGATGGGCGTTCTAGGAGGAACCGGGGATCGGGATCTCGCCGGAACCGCCCGGGATCGGGGAGACGGTGCACGCGCCGACGACGGGTGCGTCGTTGAACATGGCGAGGATGAAGCCGACGCCGAAGGGCGCGCCGCTGACCGCCTGGGCGAAGTGATTGTAGGAATCGATCTTCGGCAGCACGTCGTCGCGGTAGAAGACCTGGCCGCCGTTGGCGCACCAGTTGGCGGCGAGATCCTTGGCCTGCTGGAACTCGACGTTGAGGTCGTGGCGGCCGGAGACGATCATGGTGGGGGCGGCCGGGACGCCGTGGCCGATGAACTGGTCGTTCATCGCGGCCTCGCCCTCGGGCAGATCACGGAGCATCGCGTCGAGGGAACGGCCGTCCTTGGTCCACTCCGAGGTTCGCTGGTGGCCGTAGGTCGAGGTGATCTGGTCGGTGCACATCGTGGACAGATCCTCGAGGGTCGCTTTGCCGCGCTCGGACATGTTCGCATCGATGATGGGGGCGAGCTGCGGGTACCGGGCGGCCAGACCGTTGATGGTGAAGCCGATCGCGCCGACCAGGTCGGAGCCGTCGATGTTGCGCTGCACCGCGTCGAGGTCGGCCGGTGGGGCCGAGGCGTAGGCTGCGGCGACCTGCAGATCGGGGGCGTAGTTCGCGGCCTCCTCGACGGCCGCGGCCGATGCGCCGCCGCCCTGGGAATGGCCGTAGAACGCGACCTTGCCGTTGCCGCCGGAGAGGTTGCGTGCGGCGCGGGCGCCGTCGAGCATGGCGTGGGCCTGCTCGGCGCGGTTCATGTAGGTGTGCATGCCAGGGGTGCCCATGCCGACGTAGTCGGTGACGAAGACGCGGACGCCCGCACCGGCGAAGACCCAGTCGTAGAGGCCCTCGAGGTTGACCAGACGTCCCGACGTGAAGGGATCTGCCTGGTTTTCCAGGGGCCAGTTGCGCGAGGGTGCGCACTGGTCGCCCTGGCCGACGGTGCCGCGGCCGATGACGACCGTCGGCCGCTCGCCGGCGCCGGTCCACGGCACGGACGGTTCGACCATGTAACCGCTGACCGGGATCGGATTGCCGTGCATGTCGGTGGTGGAATACAGCACCTTGGTCACCGAGGACGGGAGCGGGTAGTCCAGCTCCGGCGGCATGGGAGCGGTGGCTGCGGCGGCGGTGCGCAGAATGGATCCCGGGGCGCCGGCGGTGACGGTCGAGGTGTCGTAGAAGGCCTCGTCGATGGCGGGGGAATCGTCGGAGGAGCCCAGCGCACCGAGCGAACCGGATGCGTCGCCGCCTTCGGCACCGCCATCGCCACCGGCACCGGTACCCGTGCCGTCACCTGCATCGGCGGAAGGCAGTCCCGGGAGACCGGGGACGGCGGGCAACTGGGGGACGTTCGGGGCGGCGGACGCCGGAGCCGTCGCGCCCCCGATCAGGATGGTGCCGGCAAGGAACGTGGCGGCGGCGCGGCGCCGGAATCGTGTCAAGGGTCGCATGTTCCGGATTATTTCCAAACGTAAAGCGTCCTGGGCGCAATTCGTCCAGAAAGTGCCGCCTGCCAGCGAATTTGCGTCGAACGGGGGGATATGCGGACCGCGGCGGAACGGGACTACGCCGTTCGCCGGCCGCATCCGGTTTTCCCCCCGGCGAAACCGGGGATATCGTATCGCCCGTGAACGAACACGAGGAGCACGCGAATACCGCCGAGGTGCCCGGCGACATCGTCCCGGGCGCCGACGGCGAGCGCGTCGAGGCCGTCGCCCGCACGCGCGAGGAGCCGGAGATGACGGAGCGGGTGCTCCTCGACGGTTCCGTGACGCCCATGCAGATCCATCGCCCGGCCGGGAAGCCGAAGGCGATCGTGGTGTTCTTCCCAGGGTTCGGCATGGGCGCCCGTTACTACTGGCCGATGGCCCAGGAGCTTCGCGACCGTGGCTTCGGCGTGCTCGTCTCGGAATTGCGCGGCCAGGGCGGGCAGACCGCCAAGGCGACGCGGCGTCATCAGTGGGGCTATCACGAGCTCGCCGCGGTGGACTACCCCGCGGCCGTGGCGGCGGCGCGCACGGAGTTCGAGGAACCCGGCGAGCGCCTTCCCGTCTACCTGATGTGCCACTCCATGGGCGGCCAGATCGGCGCCCTGTATCTGTCGCGCCCGGAGGCCGACGTCGACGGCATGATCACCATCGGTTCCGGCACCCCGCACTACATCCGTTTCGCCGGCCGCGAGTACATCCGGCTGTGCTGGGGTGGCCCCGTGATGTGGACCGTGGCCACGGCCCTCGGTTACTGGCCGGCGGGACCGTGGGATCTGGCGCGGTACGGCCGCCAGTCCGGGCGGCACGTGCGCGAGTGGGCCATGTTCGCCCGCAACGGCCGCCTGCACCCGACGAAGGCGGACATCGATTACGAGCGCGAGATGCCCAAGGTCACCACGCCCGTGCTCATGCTGACCTGCGACGGCGACCGCGATTGCACGCCGGATTCGGCCATGGACCTGGCGTCGCGCCTGCCCAAGGCGGCGCGTTTCGAGTTCGTCGATCGCCGCCTCGGCCACAACCGGTGGGCACGCGAACCCGAGGCGGTCGCCGACCGTTTCGAGTCGTGGCTCGGCGAACTCGATGCCGGGGTCCGCTGGCCTTGATCGACGAGCGGTGACCGTGCCGGCCTTCGGCGGTTGACCGTCCTCACTGAACGGGGTGGCGCACCCCGGCGAGGGCGGCGGCCCGATCGAAGGACATGTGGGCGTCGGCGAGTCGGCCGAGCACCATCACCGCCACCACGGCGAATGCGTCGTTGCCGCGATCGAGGGGCTTGAGCCGGCGGATCGTCTCCGCCATCGCCCGCGCCCGTTCGTCCATAGCCCGGCCCCGGGATCCGGAGTCTGCGTGGACGTCGATGCTGGCGATGGATCCGTCTGCCGCTGCCGCCGCCGCGGCCAGTGCCCAGGGGCGCACGATCCGCGCCCCGGAGAACTCCGGCAGCAAACCGGCGAGCACGTCGACGACGGCGACGAGGTCCTCCGGCGTCATCGGTTCCGGCTCATTTCGCCAGCCTGCGCAGCAGTGCTGCGTGCGATTCGACGGTTTCCGCCGCGAGCATGCGCACTTCCGAGTCGCGCACCGCACGGGCGGCGGCGTCGACGATCGCCCTGCGCGCCGCCTCCTGCTTCGAGGTGCCGCGGGTCCCGGCGAGCAGCGTCAGGGCCCGATCTTCCGCCGGCGTGAGCCGCAATGTCATTGCCATGCGGCCAGAGTAGCCGCGTCCGGCGTAAGTTGGTATCACAATGATACCGAAGTCGCGCGGAATCGTCGCAAAGCAGGCCCTGTGAGGCGCTGATGCGCGATTGCGCAGCGTATGATGGGGGAGTCATGCTCTCGATTCCCGTCCCGCGCGGCCCTCACCGGCGCGCCGGAGACGGCGGAGACGCCGAAGTCGGCGAAAACCGCGGAGGCACCGAAGGCGCGGAATCGAGACGCGGGAGCGAAGCCCGGGCATCCCACCCGGGGACCAAGTGGAGGTACGAGTGAGCGACGACAACGGCACCCTGTTCGGCGGCGGCGGCGATGGCGGGGACAAGATCCACCCCATCGACATCAACGAGGAAATGCAGTCGAGCTACATCGACTACGCGATGTCCGTCATCGTGGGCCGAGCCCTGCCGGAGGTGCGCGACGGCCTGAAGCCCGTCCACCGCCGCGTCCTCTACGCCATGTACGACAACGGCTACCGCCCCGAACGCGGCTACGTGAAGTCCGCCAAGCCCGTCTCGGACACCATGGGCAACTACCACCCGCACGGCGACGCCTCGATCTACGACACCATGGTCCGCATGGCCCAGCCGTGGTCCATGCGCTACCCGCTCGTCGACGGCCAGGGCAACTTCGGTTCCCGCGGCGACGACGGCCCGGCGGCCATGCGATACACCGAGGCCCGCCTCACGTCGCTGGCCATGGAGATGGTCCGCGACATCCGCGAGAACACCGTCGACTTCCAGCCCAACTACGACGGCCGCACCACCGAGCCCGTCATCCTGCCGTCGCGCATCCCCCAGCTGCTGATGAACGGTTCCGGCGGCATCGCCGTCGGCATGGCCACCAACATCCCGCCGCACAACCTGCGCGAAATCGGCGCGGCCATCAACTGGTGCCTGGACAACCCGGAGGCCGACGACAAGACCGCCCTCGAGGCGATCATGGGCTTCATCAAGGGCCCCGACTTCCCGACCGCCGGCCAGATCGTCGGCGACAAGGGCATCGAGGAGGCCTACACCACCGGCCGCGGCTCGATCCGCATGCGCGGCGTCACCACCATCGAGCAGGAGGGCACCCGGCAGCAGATCGTCATCACCGAACTGCCGTACCAGGTCAACCCGGACCGCCTCATCGCCAACATCGCCGAGCAGGTCCGCGACGGCCGCCTGGCCGGCATCTCCTCCATCGACGACGAGTCCGACCTCAAGTGGGGCATGCGCATCGTCGTCAAGCTCAAGCGCGACGCCGTGCCGCGCGTGGTGCTGAACAACCTGTACAAGCACTCGCAGCTGCAGACCAGCTTCGGCGCCAACATGCTGTCCATCGTCGACGGCGTGCCGCGCACCCTGCGCATCGACCAGATGGTCCGGCTCTACGTCGACCACCAGATCGAAGTCATCGTCCGCCGCACCCAGTACCGCCTGGACGAGGCCGAAAAGCGCGCCCACATCCTCCGCGGCCTGGTCAAGGCGCTGGATGCGCTCGACGAGGTCATCGCCCTGATCCGCCGGTCGGCGACCGTCGACACCGCGCGCACCGGCCTGATGGGGCTGCTCGACATCGACGAGGTGCAGGCCGACGCCATCCTGGCCATGCAGCTGCGCCGCCTGGCCGCCCTCGAGCGCCAGAAGATCATCGACGAGCTCGCCGAGCTCGAGAACAAGATCGCCGACCTCAAGGACATCCTCGCCAGCCCGCAGCGCCAGCGCGACATCGTCCGCGACGAGCTCGCCGAGGTCGTGGAGAAGTTCGGCGACGACCGCCGCACCCAGATCATCGGCGCCATCGGCGACGTCACCGAGGAAGACCTCATCGCCCGCGAGAACGTCGTCGTGACCATAACGTCGACCGGCTACGCCAAGCGCACCAAGGTCGACGCCTACAAGTCGCAGCGCCGCGGCGGCAAGGGCGTGCGCGGGGCGGACCTGAAGCAGGACGACATTATCCGCCACTTCTTCGTCTGCTCCACGCACGACTGGATCCTGTTCTTCACCAACCGCGGCCGCGTCTACCGCCTCAAGGCCTACGAGCTGCCCGAGGCCACCCGCGCCGCCCGCGGCCAGCATGTGGCCAACCTGCTGGAATTCCAGCCGGGCGAGCGCATCGCCGAGGTGCTGCAGATCCAGACCTACCAGGACTCCCCGTACCTGGTGCTGGCCACCACCGAGGGCAAGGTGAAGAAGTCCCGCCTGGAGGAGTACGACTCCGCCCGCAGCGCCGGCCTCATCGCCATCAACCTCAAGGAGGGCGATTCCCTCATCGGCGCCCGCCTGTGCTCCGGCGACGACGACCTGCTGCTCATCTCCGAGCGCGGCCAGGCCATCCGCTTCACCGCCTCCGACGACGCGCTGCGCCCGATGGGCCGCGCCACCGCCGGCGTGCTGGGCATGCGCTTCAAGGGCGACGACAAGCTGCTGAGCATGGTCGTCGTGGAGGAGGGCCAGCACCTGCTGGTCGCCACCACCGGCGGCTACGGCAAGAAGACCCCGCTGGACGAGTACGCCCCGCAGGGCCGCGGCGGCCAGGGCGTGCTCACCCTGAAGTACGACCCGAAGCGCGGCGCGATCATGGGCGCGCTGGTGGTGTCCAACGACGACGAGATCTTCGCCGTCACCTCCGCCGGCGACATCATCCGCACCCGCGTCAACGAGATCCGCGCGACGTCGCGGGCCACGAAGGGCGTCCGCCTGGTCAACCTGGCCGACGGCACCGAGCTGCTGGCCATCGACCGCAACGTCGAGGACGAGGGCGAGGAGACGGCGGTGAAGGTCTCCGAGACCGGCACCCTCGACATCGTCGACCCGCGCCCGGGCGGCGTCTCCGCCTCCGACAACGAGGACGAGCCCGCCGACGCCGGTGACGCCGACGAGGGCGACGAGGAGTAGGCCATGGCCGACACCCAACTGCTGGTCCGCCGGATCAGCCCGTGGACCACGCTGCGGGTCTCGGCGGCGATCAGCGTCATCGGGTTCCTCTCCTGGATGGTGGCGGTGGCGGTGCTCTACCTCCTCTTCGAGGCGATGGGCTTCCGCGACCGCTTCAACGACCTCCTCGGCGGTGACGCGGCCCTCGGCGCCGGCCTGATCTTCGCGGTCGCCGCGGGCATCGGGGTGCTGTGGGCGCTGCTGATCACCGCGCTGGCGACCCTCGGCGCCGTGGTCTACAACGCCTGCTCCGAATTGGTTGGCGGCATCACGGTCATGCTCGACGACGTCGAGTAGCGGCATGTTCGCGCTTGACGACGCCCACGTGGACGTCGTCAAGCCGAAAACCGGGCAGGTGCGCCATCCGGCGATGTTCGGAGCAAGCGCCCAAAATGGGTGTTGACCAGCCGATTTGTTTTCCCCCGAGAGTCCGGGTTAAGTTATATCCCGGTTCAGGGGCCTATAGCTCAGGCGGTTAGAGCACTTCGCTGATAACGAAGGGGTCGGAGGTTCAAGTCCTCCTAGGCCCACCACGAACGGGCCCCGCGCCGACGAAGCGAAAGCTCG
>NZ_DURI01000107.1 GCF_012837295.1 Corynebacterium sp.
GCGGCCGTTTCGGCGACGTAATCGCCGGCCACCGCGATGGGGCGGCGCCCGACGCCGAGCCACGAGTTCAGCGACCCGGACGCCGAAATGTGCCGGTGCGCGGTGACGGGCACGTCCACGGCGGCCAACGCGCGGGGCAGGTCGGCGTCGTCGATGTGCCCGGTGACGCGAAATCCCACCCCGGCATCGCGTGCGCGGGCGGCGAGGTCGTCGACCATGTGCTCGTGGCCCTCCGAGACGCCGCCGATGTTGACGACCTCCACCGGGCTCGTCAGTGCCGCAGCGGCGTCGATGACGTCCTCGACGCCCTTGCCCGGGTAGAGGAAACCGAACACCCCGATGACGGTGCCGGGTGCATCGACGGCGGCAGCGCGATCGATTCCGGCGGTGGTGTCGCGATGCCCATTGGGGTCCGTCCCGTGCGAGTCCGTTTCGCGCATGTCCGGAATGGGCAAGGGGATGACGACGGGGCTGTCGGCCACCCCGGCGGCGGCGAGGCAGCGTTTCTCGTGGTCGGAGTTGACCACCGTCCCCTCGATCGCGCCATCGCCCGGGATCCCGCCGTCGCATGCGGCGGCGTAGCAGGCGCGACGCCTGGCCAGACGCTCGGCGCCTTCGCCCTCCTGCGGCACGTCGTGGAGCCCGAGCCACAGGCGCCGTCCCCGGGCCAGCTCGCGGATGCGGCGGGGAGCCTCCGCGGGGCCGCCGAACAACGCATCGGTGAAGGCGACGTGGATGGCCCCGGGCAGCGGGGACACGCCCTCCCGGTCGGTCGCGAGAGCCGCGTCCAGCTCCGCCGCATCGTCGAAACGCAGGACCGGTGCCCCGGCGGCCGCCGCCAGTTCCAGGCCATGCTTGACGACGCCATGATCGGCCGGGCCCACCGCCAGCACGTGGACGTCGCCGATCCCGGTCATGCCGCGGCCCCGGTCAGGGTCCCGATGAGGTCGGCGTGGCGCCGCAGCCCTTCCTCCACCGCATCGGGATGTCGCCGGTACCAGGACAGATGGGCGTCGCGAAGCTCATCGGCGTCCATGGCCTTCCCGTCGACGGTCCACTCCGGCCCCGGCGGCGCGGGGTCGACGCCCAATGCCGCGGCGGCGTCATCGTCGATCCGGGCGCGGACGCCCCCGAGCATCTCCGACCCGGGATCGCGGAACTTCCCGCCGATGCCCGCCGCGGCGGCGACGCGCCTGGCGACGGCGAGAAGCGTCGCGTTGTCGGGGTGGTTGATCGTGTGCCATCGCGGTGCCGCCGCGAGCAGATCGGCGACGGGAATCGTCCCGTGCGCATCCTCGCGGGCGCGCAACGCGGCGACCGACGCCGCAGCCGTGGCCCGCAGGCCCGCCGGGGAGGGGCGGAGCGGGGCGTCGTCAAGCGCGATCCCGGACCGGGACGCGAATGCGGGCTCGCGGGCGGCCGCGAGAAGAATGCGCAGGTCGTGATAGGGAACCAGCGGAGGCGTCGCCGACGTGTCCGACGGTGGCCGGACGATCACCTGCCACGGGTGCAGCCCCGCCCAGCGCAGCACGGGATAGCGCACGACGGTGGCATGGGCCGGCAGCATCCGGGCCTGCTCGCGCCAGCCGATGGGCAGCCCCCGGTAGCCGTCGCGGACCGGCTGGGCGACCAGGATGTCCGCGCGCGACAACAGCGCCCGCAGATGCGGGACGTCATCGGCGGTCAGCTCGTGGACCGGGGGAATGAGCACCGCGTCGGCGGCGCCCGTGGAGTCGAGCAGCCGGCGGATCGATCCCGCCTGGCAGTTGCCCGTCACCGCGACGAGCGGCCGGTCCGATGAGCCCTGATCGGACAGCCCATAGAAGCGACCGTAATGGCGGATGCGGGGATCGACGTTCACGTTGTTAATGGTACCGTCGACGCGTGATCAGCATTCACCCGCGCCGCCCGCGGATCACGGCCATTCCCGCCGGTCACCCGTACGTGAAGGCGGTGACCGGGCCTTTCGCCGATCTGCGCCCCGATCCGATCGTCGACCCCGACGACCCCGGCCGATGGTGGCCCCACCCGCACCTGGAGCCGGGCGGCGGCGCGGGTGCCGCGCGCGGCACCGACATCGTCCACGTCCACTTCGGCTTCGAGCACCGCAACGCCGACCAGCTGGCCGATTTCGCCGATGAAGTGCACGCCGGCGGGGCGAAGCTGGTGGTCACCGTCCACGACATCGACTGCCCGCACGTCCTGGACCAGGAGAAATATCGACGGGCCCTGCGTGTGCTCGTGCGGCGCGCCGATGCGGTGATCACCCTCACCGAGTCCGCGGCCGACGAATGCGAGGCGCTGTTCGGGGTCCGCCCGCGCGTCATCCCGCACCCGCCGATCGTCGATGGCGACGCGGCCCGCGCACTGATGGAGCGGACGCCCCGGCGGTTGGACGTGTCGCTGTCGTACAAGAACGTGCGCCCCAACGTCGTCGACGACCCCCGCCTGCCGCGCGCGATCACCGCGGCCCTGGCCGATGTCCCGGGCGCCCGGCTGCGCATCCACGTCTTCCCCGAGGTCCTCGATCCGGCAAACGAGAGGCATCGGCCGGCATTGGCGCGCGGCCTGCGCGAGCTTGACGACGACCCCGCGCTGTCCGCGACCGTCGTGCTCGACGCATCCGGCCCGAAAAGCGACGCGGACCTGCACCGGGGATTGGCGGAGTGCGTCGCCGCGGTGCTGCCGTACGCCTTCGGCACCCATTCCGGGTGGCTGGAAATGTGCCGTGACCTGGGACTGCGCGTGATCGTTCCGGGCGTGGGGCACTACGCCGACCAGGCCGACCGGCCGGGAGCGGTGATCCCGGCGGACATGACCGACCCCGATGCCGTGGCCGCGGCCGTCCGCGAGGCGGTCCTCGCCGCCCGCAGGGACGGCCCGTTGCCGCGCGCGGAGGACCCGACGCGGACCACGGACGCGGTCGCCCGCGCCCACCGCGATCTGTACCTGGAGGTGCTCGGATGGTGACGGAGCGCACGCGGCTGCGCATCGCCGTCATCGCCCCGTCGCGCTACCCCATCCGCCAGCCCTACGCCGGGGGACTGGAGTCCCTGGTCGCCGCGTTGACGGCGGGGCTGAGGGCCGCGGGGCACGACGTCGACCTCTTCGCGGCGCGCGGCAGCGCCGGGCACGTCGAGGACGTGGAGTTCCCCGGCGTCGACTGGTCCGGCCACGACGGCCCCGTCAGCGACAGCGGTTATCCGCCGGGCGAACGCGAGAAGGAAACCGCGGCTTTCGCCCGGTTGGCCGACCATCTCGCGGCCGGCGGTTACGACGTCATCCACAACAACTCCCTGCACCCGATCCCGCTGACCATGCCCCGGCCCGCGGGCACGGCGCTGGTCACGACCCTGCACACCCCTCCCTTCCCGGAGATGCAGGACCCGATCGCCGCGGCGTGCCTGTTCGAGGGCGCCGGCGGCGGACCCGCCGACGTCGGGCACTTCGTCTCCGTCAGCGCGCACACCGCGTCGCTGTGGACGCTGCCCCGGCCGGCGGACGTGGTGCCCAACGGCGTCGACGTCGCGACGTGGCGGCCGGGACCTGGCGGCGGGCCCGCCGTGTGGTTCGGCCGCATCATCCCCGACAAGGCTCCCCACCTGGCC
>NZ_DURI01000108.1 GCF_012837295.1 Corynebacterium sp.
GAACGTCGCACCCAGACCGATGGTGGTGGAGGTCTTGCCGACGCCGCCCTTCACGCTGAGCACCGCGACTCGGTAGTCGCCGATGACCGGGCGGCGGATGCGCTCGAGCAGTTCGCGCTCGTCCCTTTCGGCCGTCGATTCGCCGGGGTTGAGGCGCCCGCCCGACGCCCGGTGCACGGCGGCGCGCCAGCCCCGGCCGGGGCGCGGGCGTTCGGCGACGAGGCCGGCGATGTCGCCGACCGTCAGCGGCCGCCGGTCGACGTTCGTGCGCTGGCGGGCCGACGACGTGAATGCGTCCGGCACCGCGAACCGGTCCTCCCTTGCGCCCCGGTCCGGCTCCCGGACGGCGACCGGAATGTCGGGCTCCGGCGGTTCATTCGGGACCGTCGGCATCTGCGGCCGCGCGGTCGGATTGAAGATGATCTGCTGAGTCGGCGTCGAAGCGCCGGATGAGTCCCCCCTCATGCTCAGGCAAGCTACCGCAGGCCCCGTGGCCCCGCGACACAAGAGTCCGGGCCCATGGGCCCCCGCGCCGAACCGAGGTCCCCACTTCGTGTCATATGGTCAACGCTCGCAAGTAGCACTTCTGACCACCTGCGTGTTTGCGGGACGGCCAGGAAGAGCGTTGATCGTATGACACTAAGCCCTCGTGCCAGAGCCAACATTCGCAACCTGCCAGGGCATAACACCTAGAGCAGCACGACGATGACCACGAGGACGGTGATGGCGGCGTCGAGGAGCCCCACGGTCTTCGGCGTCCACGGCTTCTCGCGCCGGGCGCCGGTGATCGGCATGAGCACGGCGCGGGCGAGCAGCACCAGCGCGGCGAGAATCGCCAGCGGATTGACCGGATCGCCGTCGGTGATCCTGGCCGCCGCGAGGGCCGCGAAGAGCGCCACCGCGTGATAGACCACCGACCCGATGAACCAGGGCTTGGAACCGCGTTCGCGGATGAGGGTCTTCACGTACGGCACGGTGCCCGCGAAGAACGCCAGGTAGATCCCGAATGCGGCCCACGCCTTCGCGTCGAGGCCGTCGCCGGCCCATGCCGCGACCGGCAGGATCAGGCACGCCGCGATGACGGTGGACACGCCCGACAGCAGCGACCTCGGGCGCCGCTTCCATGCCTCGTAGACCGCCACGGCCACCAGCGGGGCGAACGCAGGGACCCAGATGAGGAGCTGCCAGTTGAACAGCAGCGTCGTCAAGCCCGCGACGGCCGCCAACGACCCGTAGACGAGGACCGGCGGGCGATTGCGCTCGCGGAAGCGGGAGCGGATCCACACGCTGCCCGCGAAGAACGTGAAATACCCCAGCCACCAGGTCAGGAGGAGGGGGATCGCGGTCCACGACGGGGCGAGGATGACGCCGGTGATCGCGGGGACGGTGACCATGAACCACGCGCCATGCTGATCCGGCACCCAACCCGGGGCGCGGCGGCGCTTGCGGGGCTTGGCGGCGGCCTTCGCCTTCGTGGGCGCCGTCGACGGCTGCGGCGGCTTCGGCGGCTTCGTCGAATTCGCCGCGGCGGCCTTCGTTCGCCGACCGTCGATCGGTTCCGTCGTATCGCACTGCACCCGGGTCTCCGCCATGCCCCCAGCTTACTAATGCGAACGTGCAATGTGCATTTAGGGGTGGTGGTCCGTCCCCGGGACGTGCCGACCTTCGACTCCGCGGAGCCTCGCCACTCGGCGCCGCCGCCCGCCCCTCCGCCCATCCCGCGCATTCGGGCCGCGCCGTCCGCGCGCGGTGCTAACGTCGGTGTCGCACATTCTCAGGGCGGGGTGGAATTCCCCACCGGCGGTGACGCCGGGCCATTCGTGGCCCGGACGAGTCCGCGAGCGCTCCCGCGAGGGAGGTCAGCAGATCCGGTTGGAACCCGGAACCGACGGTCATAGTCCGGATGGGAGAGAAGGAGATTCATCGTGGATTCCGTCATGTCCGCGCTCGTCGGTTTTCTGACGGCGCAGCTGACCATCGGGGGCGTGCCCATTTTGGTGCGCGAGATCGTCGGCAACGTATTCGGCCTCGGCTCGGCGTATCTGGGCATGCGCCGCGTCGTGTGGGCCTGGCCGGTGGGCATCGCCGGCAACATCCTGCTGTTCACCGTTTTCCTCGGCGGCGTCTTCCACACGCCGCAGGATCTCGACCTCTACGGCCAGGCCGGCCGCCAGGTGATGTTCCTGGTGGTCAGCGTGTACGGCTGGTGGCGGTGGGCGCGGACGCGCCGGCAGGCGGTCGCGGGTGGTTCCCCGCTTGACGACGCCGCCGTCATGCCCCGATGGGCCACCGGTCGCGAGCGGCTGCTGATGCTCGCCATCGCCGTGGGCGGCACCGTGCTGTGCGCGAAGATCTTCGAGGCCCTCGGGTCGTGGGGACCCTGGGCCGACGCGTGGATCTTCGTGGGATCGCTGCTGGCCACGTGGGGCATGGCGAAGGGCTGGACCGAGTTCTGGCTGATCTGGATCGCCGTCGACGTCGTCGGCGTGCCCCTGCTGTTCCTCGGCGGCTACTACCCGTCGGCGGCGCTGTACCTGTTCTACGCGGTGTTCGTCACCTGGGGTTTCGTCACCTGGGTGCGCGTGCAGCGGCAGGCGGCCGCCCGGGATGTGCAGCCGGTTCCGGCGACCGCGAACGGGGATCAGGCGCGTGCCGCGGCGGCCTCGTCGAGCAACCGGTCCAGCGTCACCACGACGCCGGAGTCGGTGTTGGACGGCGCCAGGTAGTTCGACGCGGCCTTGATGTCCTCGTGGGCGTTGGCCATGGCGAAGGACATCTCGCCGGCGGACATCATCTGCAGGTCGTTGAGGAAGTCGCCGAAGACGGCGGTCTGCGCCGGCGTGACGCCGAGGCGCTCCTGCAGCTCCCGCACGGCGTGGCCCTTGTCG
Organism: Corynebacterium sp.; assembly: GCF_012837295.1. GTDB lineage: Bacteria > Actinomycetota > Actinomycetes > Mycobacteriales > Mycobacteriaceae > Corynebacterium. The sequence goes on from NZ_DURI01000108.1 coordinate 2,889, forward strand.
CGGCCGGGGACCATCATGTCCACCCAGCACCGGCCGGACACGGCGACGTCGAGGCGTCCGCCGACCAGGCGCTCCATCAGGGGCGCGGCCTCGAGCTCGGAGCCGCGCCCGTCGAAGATCGCCAGCTTGATCGCGCCGTCGTTGACCTCGTGGAGGTCCTCGACGACGGCGCGCGAGTGGTAGTACTTCGCGGCCTCGGCGTTGAAGCCCGGCTGGTCGATCTCCACGTAGGCGCGGTCCGGGTGGCACACGATCAGGCCCATCGGCCGACCCTCGGCACGGGCCGCGCGCACGGCGTCGATGACGTCGTCGACGATCTCCGGATCCATGCCGTCGGCCGCGGAGATCTCCCCGTCGCGGACGACGACGTTGCCGTTCTCCGCGATGAAGGAATCGACGGTCGCGCCGGATTCGGTGCGGACCCCGCCGAACATGTCGCGCAGCGTCGCATACTGGCGGCCCGACGCCGGGGCGAAGGCGATGCCGCCGGACTTCAGGCGGTCGAGAACGCGGGGAAGGTCGGCGGGCAGTGCGCCGGCGTCGTCGAGAAGCGTGCCGTCCATGTCCACCACCACCAGGCGCAGGTCGGCCGGGGCGGCGGGAAAGTCGGAGGGCCGGGGATGCCCGGCGGAATCGGTGCGATCGGGTGTTTCGCGCATGACCGCGACACTAGTCCCCGAAACGTATCGCGGCTAGGCGCGGTGCGGGGGCCGGGTCAGTCCTCGGGCAGCGGCGGCTCGTGGCGCAGGTCGCGGGCCTCGGCCTTGCGTACCTCGCGGGGCTCGTCGCCGCGGCCCTTGCGGCCCGGGCGGGACAGCGGCCAGGAGCTCAGGCCGGGCAGCTTCTCCAGCGCCTCGCGGCCGGCGTCGAGCGAACGACGGAAGACCTCCCCGCCCACGTCGCGGGTGCGGTCGAAGGCGTCCGAGGCCAGGTGCTCGGCCTTGCGCAGCAGCTCCTCGCGCTTTTCGTCTCGGCGGCGCTTGACCTCCGCCGCATCGCTCTGGCGGTCCCTTTCACGGGCGAAGGCCTCTGCGTCGCGGGCCTCGGCGTCGGAAAGCCTCTTGGACGCGGCGGCAGCGGCATCCCAGCTTTCCTCCAGGCTCTCCGCCAGATGCAGCATCGCGTCGATGCGGCGCTCCATGTCGCGCATCTTCTCGCGGTACCCCGACTGGATGTCGTAGCGGCGCAGCAGGCGGCGGGCGCGGGCGGCGTCCTCGCGCCACGAGGCGATCGGGCCCTCGACGATGGCGTCGTCCGCGATGAAGCGGTGGTCCCACGGGTCGACGTCGGGCGACGACAAATTCGAGCGCAGGCGCTCATCGCGATCCAGCACCTCCTGCACCAGCAGGCGTGCGCGCTCCTCGGCGTGGGAGGCGCGGGCGGAACGGGAATTGTCGGATCGGAAAGTCACGCGGCCCATCCTACGGACGGGCGGCCGGCCGGCGCAGGAGCTTGTCGTTCGCGTTCCCCGGCGCGAACGTGGCCAAACCCACCTCCAACGGCCTAACCCACCTCGAATGGGTTAACCCACCCGGTACAACAGGTGGGTTACGTCATTCGAGGTGGGTTAACGGTAGGGGCGGCGGCCCGGCGGCCCGGCGGCCGCCGATCGATCGCCTAGAACAGGCCCGTCGGATCGGTGGCGTAGCTGACCAGGAGGTTCTTGGTCTGCTGGTAGTGCGAGAGCATCATCAGGTGATTCTCGCGGCCGATGCCGGACTTCTTGTAGCCGCCGAACGCCGCGTGCGCCGGGTACACGTGGTACGCGTTGCACCACACGCGACCGGCCTGGATGGCGCGGCCGGCCTTGTAGATGTTGTTGTTCGACCGCGACCACACGCCGGCGCCGAGGCCGAACATGGTGTCGTTGGCGATCTTCACGGCCTCGTCCATCGACGAGAACGTGGTCACGCCGAGCACCGGGCCGAAGATCTCCTCCTGGAACAGGCGCATGTCGTTGACGCCGGAGAAGATGGTCGGCTCGACGTAGTAGCCGCCGGACAGGTTGCCGTCCAGCTGGGCCTGGCCGCCGCCGAGCTCGAGCTTGGCGCCCTCGGACTTGCCGATCTCGATGTACTTGAGGATCTTGTCCAGCTGCTCCTTGGACGCCTGCGCGCCGACCATGGTCTCGGTGTCCAGCGGGTCGCCGCGGCGGATCTTGGACACGCGCTCGATGCCCAGCTGCACGAATTCGTCGGCGATGGACTCGTGGACCAGGGCGCGCGACGGGCAGGTGCACACCTCGCCCTGGTTCAGCGCGAACATGGAGAAGCCCTCGACGGCCTTCTCGCGGAACGCGTCGTCGGCGTCCATGATGTCGTCGAAGAAGATGTTGGGGGACTTGCCGCCCAGCTCCAGGGTGACGGGCACGAGGTTGTCGGCGGCGGCCTTCATGATGATCGAGCCGGTGGTCGTCTCGCCGGTGAAGGCGATCTTCGAGATCCGGTCCGAGCCGGACAGGGCGGCGCCGGCTTCCTCGCCGAAACCGTTGACGATGTTGAGCACGCCGTTCGGCAGCAGGTCGCCGATGATTTCGACGAGGTGCAGGATCGACGCCGGGGTCTGCTCGGCGGGCTTGAGCACGATGCAGTTGCCTGCGGCCAGCGCCGGGGCGAGCTTCCACGTCGCCATGAGAATGGGGAAGTTCCACGGGATGATCTGTCCGACGACGCCGAGCGGCTCGTGGAAGTGGTACGCGACCAGGTCTTCCTCGATCTGCGACAGGCGGCCTTCCTGCGTGCGGGCGGCGGCCGCGAAGTAGCGGAAGTGGTCGATGGCCAGCGGGATGTCGGCGGCGAGGCACTCGCGGATCGGCTTGCCGTTGTCCCAGGTCTCGGCGACGGCGATCTCCTCGAGGTGCTCCTCCATGCGGTCGGCGATCTTGTTGAGCACCTTCGCCCGCTCCGCCGGCGGCGTCGTTCCCCAGGCGGGCGCGGCGGCGTGGGCGGCGTCGAGGGCCTTCTCCACGTCCTTGGCGGTGGACCGGGCGACTTCGGTGAACACTTCGCCGGTGACGGGGGAGATCACCTCGAAGTAGTTGCCGTCGACGGGATCCTGGAATCCGCCGTCGATCCAGTTGCCGTAGCGGGGCTTGAACGACATCTTCGCGCCGTCGGTTCCGGGGTGGGCGTAGGTGGTCATTGCGGTCCTCCTGGTTGTTCGTGCTGATCGCCGGTCTGATCGCCGGTTTGATCGCCGGTGGTCGATGTGGCCGGAGCCCGATTGGAACGTGATCCACGCCACATGAACGTTGTCACCCGAACCTAACCACTAGTCGCGGACCCGTCAATGGTCTCCATCGCCGCACGCGCCGCCGCCCCCTCCCGTCCGCCGCCGACTCCCGGCTCCCGGCCCCGCCGCCGCCCAGGTCGGCGCTACCCTGGCCCCATGATCACCGTTCCGGAATTGCTCGCGCCCGTCGATCCCGAGGCCCCGCTGCTGGTCGTCGCCACCCGCGAGGAAGCAGAGCACCTCGGCGCCGACGTTCCCGTCCTGCTCACGGGCATAGGCCGCATCAACGCCACCGCCGCGCTGACGGAGGCGCTGGCCCGGGGCCCGCTTCCGGCGACGGTGCTCAACGTGGGCACGGCAGGCTCGCTTGACGACGGCCCGGCGTCCTCCCTCCACGGCGTACACCGCATCTCCCGCGTGCTCCTCCACGACTTCTCGCATTCCGCGGTGCGCAAACTCGCCGGCGCCGACGCATATCCGCCGATCGACCTCGAGGTGCCGGGCGAAGGGGAGGGCGGCGGGACGTCGTCAAGCAATGGCGCTGCGGGAACCGTGCTGGCCACCGGCGACCTGTTCGTGGAGGACTCCGCGACCCGCGCCCGCCTGGCGGAGACCGCCGACCTGGTGGACATGGAGGGCTACGCCATCGCGTGGGTGGCGCGGCGATACGGCGTGCCGGTCGAGCTGATCAAGCTGGTGTCCGACCCCGCCGACGAATCCGCGGGGAAGCTGTGGGCCGCGGGCGTGGCGGAATGCTCGCGAGTGCTGGGGGAGCACCTGGGGCAGCGGCTGAGGGAGCGGTGAGCCGCCGATGATGGAGGACCATGGTCGGGACGGATACGAAAACCGAGAATCGGTGTGGCGGCGCAGCGTGTCGTCGGCGAAATACGCGGCCGGCGAAAGGGTGCGTTTTCACCCGGTGCTGGTGCTCGTGCTCATCGCCATCGCATGGGGCATCGTCGCCGCGATGAACGGGCTCGATGCCTCGCTGTCGTTCCTACCGTGGGCGGTCGCCCTGGCCTATCCCGTGCTGGCGGTCCTCTGGGTGGTCGTGTTCCTCGCCGTGCTGGTCATGGCGCTGATCCTGCTGCCCCTGGGTGACGGCGTGGAAGGTCTCCTGGAAAAGCGCGCCGTCAGGAAGAACAAGCGGCGGCGCAGCGGGGACGTGGCACGGCGCGACCAGTTCAACCGTTGGGACCGCGGCGGAAACTCGTACTTCTGACCGCGGGATCGCCCGGCTGTACGCTCGCGCACATGGCCGATCGATCCACCGCCCGCGTCATCTCCGTCAACGTCGCCGCCCCGCGGCCGGACCCGGGCGGGGCGGACCGGGTCAGCGGCATCGACAAGAGGCCGGTGCCGCACATCGACGTGTTCGCGCCGGGCCCGAATTACGGCGACGGCTCCGGGGTAGTCGGAGACGTCATCGGCGACGTGAAGCACCACGGCGGCGCGCAGAAGGCCGTCTACGCCTTCGCCCGCGAGGAGCTGGACTTTTGGTGGGCCGAGCTGGGGCGGGAGGCCGGCCCCCGTGGCGCTCACGAGGGTGGCGCTCACGAGGGTGGCGATCTCGCGGACGGCGAAAGTGGAGCTGACGGCGCATTCGCCCCGGGCACGTTCGGCGAGAATCTCACCACCGTCGGGCTGGACCTGGCGGCGCTGAAGATCAATCAGCGGGTGCGCATCGGCGCCGCCGAGCTGGAGGTGTCCGTGGTGCGCCAACCCTGCCGGACGTTCGCCGGCTGGCTGGACGAGAGAGGCTGGGTGAAGAAGTTCAGCGCCCGCGGCCGATGTGGCTCGTATTTCCGCGTCGCCGTACCCGGCCGGATCACCGCCGGCGACGCGATCCACCTGCTGGGCGACCCCGATCACGACGTCACCATGGAGGTCGCGTTCCGCGCCGCGCAGGGGGACAAGGACGCCGCGGCCCGCGTCGTCGCCGCCGAATGCATGCCGCCGATGTACCACGAACGGATGGTCGCGCTCATCGACGGCTGACCGGCGGATGTCGGCGCCCCGCTCAGACGACGAAGTCGACGCCCGTCAGATCTTCGGTGTACGACCACAACCGCGCGCGGGTGCCGGCGTCGAGCGAGGCCTTCGACGACTTGGCGGGACCGACGGCGCCGGTGGCCTCGAAAAGCCCGGTCGGGCCGATGAAGGATCCGCCTGGAATGGTCGCGTCGGTGGCGGCGGCCAGCAGCGGATCGGCGCCCTCCTCCGCGTCGGCGAACAATCGCCGCACCGCGGGCTCGCCGATGCGGCCCAGGATGCCGGGCAACCGCCCCATGAACGCGGTCGCCGCGATGCCGGGGTGGGCGATGACGCAGCGGGCGCGGGCGGCACCGTACGGCGACGATGCGGCCGCGGCCAACCGCCGGTCGAGTTCGCGGCCGAACATCAGGCACGCCAGCTTCGACTGCCCGTATGCCGCATATCCGTGCACGTCGGGGGAGTTCGGGTCGGGCCACCGCAGGTCCCGTACGTGCCCGTGGGCCAGCGACGACACCTCGACGACGCGTGCGCCCTCCACGTCGCGGTACAGCGGCAGCAGGTGGCGGGCCAACAGGAACCCGCCGACGTAGTTGGTGGCGAAGTTCAGCTCCCAGCCGACGGAATTCTCCGCATGGCCGCCGGGCACGATGAGGCCCGCATTGTTGATCAGCAGGTCCAGCCGCCCCGTTCGCCCGACGGCCCCGACGCCGGCGATCTCGTCGGCGGCCCGTTCGACCTCGTCGGGTTCGGACATGTCCGCGAGCACCACGTCGACGGCGCCCGGCCCGGCCGCGTCGATGTTTCTCCGGGCCTCGGCCGCGCGCCCGGCGTTGCGGCACACCATGATGACGTCCGCTCCGCGCCGCGCCAGTTCCGTCGCCGCCGCCAACCCGATTCCCGAGTTGGCGCCGGTGATCACGGCGGTGCGCCCGGTCTGATCCGGGATGCGGTCACGGCTCCACGCCTCGTCTACGTCCGCCACGGTCTCATTCAACCACCGCACCGGGTGCCCGGCCGGGCCGTCGGAAAGCAAGGACTTGCTCGACGACGCCCGCCTGTACCCCTAGTCGGCGACCAGCGTCTCCAACGTGAACTCGGGGTGCTCCTTCTCGATGAACTGCAGCTTCCACTTGTCGCCGAACAGGGCGATGAGCGCGCCATCGGAGCGGGTGAAGATCTCCACACCACGCTGGCGGGCCAACGCCGGCGCCGTCTCCGCGTCGGTGCGGCGGGCGACGGAGTAGGGGATCGGGTCGGCGACGGTCTCGACGTTGTACTCGACCTGCATGCGGGCCTGCATGACCTCGAACTGCATGGGACCGACGGCGGCCATCACCGGGGCGGCGTCGCCGCGGGCGTCGTTGCGCAGGATCTGCACCACGCCCTCGGCGTCGAGCTGCTCGATGGCCTTGCGGAACTGCTTGTACTTGCCCAGCGACTTCGCCCGCAGGGTGCGGAAGTGCTCCGGCGCGAACTGCGGCATCGGCGTGAACTGCACCTTGCGGCCGGAGTAGATGGTGTCGCCCGGCGCCAGCGAACCGGCATTGACCAGGCCGACGATGTCGCCCGGGAAGGCGGTCTCCACGGTGGAGCGGGTGCGTCCGAAGACGGTCAGCGCGTACTTCGTGGAGAAGCTGCGGCCCGACTGCGCATGCGTGACCTGCATGCCGCGGTCGAACTCGCCGGAAACGACGCGCATGAACGCCAGCTTGTCGCGGTGGTGGGCGTCCATGCCGGCCTGCACCTTGAACACGACGCCGGCGAAATCGTCCTCGGGGTTGCGGATCTCGTCGATGGCGCCCTGGCCGCCGGCGGCCGCGGCCTCGACGGCGGCGGGATCGGACTCGCGGGCGGCCGGGGCCGGGGCGAGTTCGCACAGGGTGTCCAGGATCTGGTGGACGCCCCAGTTGAGCATCGCAGAGGCGAAGATCACCGGAGAGGTGTCGCCGGCCAGGTACATCTCCTGGTCGTGGTCGGCGCCGTCGGCGGACAGCAGTTCGGACTCTTCGGCGGCCGTCTCCCACGCGTCGCCCTGCTCGGCGGCGGCGTCGTCGGGGGTCAGGTGGGTTTCCTCGGCGATGGTGGAGCCGCCGGCGGTGCGCTCGAATCGGACGAATTCCTCGGCCTCCCCGTCCTCGCCGCGGCGCAGCAGGCCGCGGAAGTCGCCGGCCTCACCGACGGGCCAATACAGCGGCGTCGGCTGCAGGCCGATCTCCTCGACGATCTCGTCCATGAGCTCCAGCGGCGCCTTGCCGGGGCGGTCCCACTTGTTGATCACCGTGACGATCGGGATGCCGTTCGACTTGCACACGCGGAACAGCTTCAGCGTCTGCGGCTCCAGGCCCTTCGCGCCGTCGACGAGCATGACGGCGGCGTCGACGGCGGTGAGCACGCGGTAGGTGTCCTCGGAGAAGTCCGCGTGGCCGGGGGTGTCCACCAGGTTGATCATGTACGGCTCACCGTCGTGGCCCTCGGGCGCGTACTCGAACTGCAGCGCCGACGAGGCGATGGAGATGCCGCGGTCCTTCTCCATCTCCATCCAGTCGGAGACGGTGGCCTTGCGGCCGGCCTTGCCGTGCACGGCGCCGGCTTCGCTGATGACGTGCGCGTGCAGCGCCAGCGCCTCGGTCAGCGTGGACTTGCCGGCGTCGGGGTGCGCGATGACCGCGAACGTGCGGCGGCGTGCGGCTTCATCGGCGAGGGTGCTCATGGGTTCCTTTGCTGGATCGTGTCCTGCGGGTGGCAGGTGGTCAAGGATAGTCGCGCTGCTTTGCGACGATGCCGCCGCTCCCCGTCAGCCCTTCTCGTTGCTGAGCCGTTCGGCGTAGGCGCGGATCTCGTCGTCCGGATCGAAGCGGCGGTCCTGGAGCTCCGCCGGCCAGTTGTCGGGGTCCGGATCCTTCACCGCGCCGGCGTAGGGGGCGAACTCCTTCACGGACCGGAAACGGATCGCCGTGGCGGCGCCGGGGTCGTTCGGCAGCGGCGCGGAGACGCTGACGTCGTGGATCGCCCGCGGCAGCCCGGTGATCGGGTTCGTCGGCCACTCCACGCCGAAGGACACGGTCGGCGCGGCGTCGATGGCCGCGGGGTCGGAGGGGAACAACAGGAATTCGACGAGGCCGGATTCCGGGGCGAAGTACCAGCCGTGATCGTGGAGCAGCGCGCGCAGTTCCAGCGCGGCGGTCAGGCAGCGTTCCATGCCGGTGCCGTCGTAGACGTCGAGGGCCTCGTCGACCTCGGCCAACGCGTATTCGCCGTCGAGCAGCGCGGCGACCACGTCGGCGTCGCCGGCCGGGATCGACCCGGTGGCGGCGACCTTCGGCGCGGCGTTCGCGGCATCGTTCGCGGCGTCGGCGGGGGCGGGATCCACGGTGGGGTCCGCGGCGGTGGGGGCGGCGTCGGCGGCGCGTGCTTCGTCGTTCCGGCTCATGCCGGTCAGTGTATCCGCCGCCCCGGATCGCCCCGAACCCGCTCATCGCTCTCTCTCGCGCGCCGTCGGCTTCTGCGGGAAGCGGGTGACCGGTGGCACCATGGATGGCGAAACCGGATCACGGACACCTTGAGGAAAGGGCATTCACATGAGCATCAGCGACATCGGACCGAAGCCGAACGCCTTCGACATCGAGACGGAGACCCGCGACAACGCGAACTACCGCAGCGTCGCCTGGACCGGCAAGTACCTGCAGGTCACCCTCATGTCCATCGAACCGGGCGGCAACATCGGCCTGGAGGCGCACCCGGACACCGACCAGTTCCTGCGCGTCGACGCCGGCAAGGGCGTCTGCAAGATGGGCCCCGCCGAGGACGATCTGAACTTCGAGCAGGAGGTGTCCGACGGTTGGGCCATCGTCGTCCCCGCCGGCGCCTGGCACGACGTGGTCAACACCGGCGACGAGCCGCTGCGCCTGTACTCGATCTACGCCCCGTCGCACCACGCCGCGGGCATCGTGCAGGCCACCCCGGAGGACGCCGAGCGCGACGAGGAGTCCGGCGAGGACGTCCCGCCGGAGTGGACCGTCCAGCCCGACCACCCGTCGGACGACAAGCACGCCTGAGTCTGCGGGTTTCAACTGCGCCGTACGGCGCTTGACGCTGCTTTACGACGGACCGACGCGACCGGCCACCGATGCGGTGGCCGGTCGCGGCGTTTCACGGGGGACGGCGGGGACGGGGGCCGTCGTCAAGCACAAGCGCTATTCGCGGCGGCCGAAGCGCGCCACCGACAGCGGCACGAACACGGCCGCGATGATCACCGACCCGATGAGGACCGCGGTGACGGGATGCTGCATGGTCCACACGTCGGGCACCGGGCCCTCGGGCAGATTGCCGAACAGGCTGCGCGCCGCCTGCACCAGCGCCGACACCGGGTTCCACTCGGCGATGACGCGCAGCACCGTCGGCAGCGTCTCTGACGGCACGAACGCGTTGGAGATGAACGTCAGCGGGAACAGGATGATGAACACCGCGTTGTTCAGCGTCTCGGGCGTCGACACCAGCAGGCCCACGAAGACCAGCACCCACGAGAACGCCCACGCGAAGAACAGCAGGATGGCCACGCCCGCCAGGAAACTGAGGAAGCCGTCGTGGAATCGCCAACCGACGGCCAGGCCGGAAAGGATCATCACCACCATCGACACGGCGTTGATGGCCAGGTCCGTGAAGGTGCGGGCGAACAGCACCGCCGACTGCGACATGGGCAGCGTGCGGAACCGATCGATGATCCCCTCCTTCAGATCCTGCGCCATGAACGTGCCCGAAAAGGTCGATCCGAACACCACCGTCTGCGCGAAGATGCCGGCCATGAGGAAGTCCGTGTAATTCGACCCCGGCACCTGGATGGCGCCGCCGTAGACCTGGCTGAACAACAGCACGAACATGACCGGCTGGAACAGCGCGAAGCCCACCACGTCGGGGGAGCGCTTCAGGCGAGAGAAATTGCGGCTGGTCACCGCGGCGACGTCGCCGAACCAGTTGCTCATCGGACGTCCTCCTTCCCGGTCAGCGTGAGGAAAACTTCGTCGAGCGTGGGGCGGCGCAGGCCGGCGTCGTGAAGCTCGATGCCCTCGACCTCGGCCAGGAACCGCGTCAGGGACGCGGCGCCATCGGCCACCGGGGCCTTCAGCGACGGCCCCTCGACGGTGACGGGGCCGAGGGCGTGGCGGGCCAGCGCCTCGCGCAGCGCGGGAACGTCGTCGCCGCGGGCGGCGGTGACCTCCACCTGCTGGCCGCCGACGGTCGCCTTCAACTCGTCCGCGGTGCCCTCGGCGATGACGCGGCCGTGGTCGACGACGCTGATGTCGTCGGCCAGCTGATCCGCCTCCTCCAGATACTGCGTGGTCAACAGCACCGTCACCCCGCGGCCGACGCGGTCGCGGATGACGTCCCACAGGCCGATGCGCGCCTTCGGGTCCAGACCCGTCGTCGGTTCGTCGAGGAACAGCACCTTCGGCTCGGCGACCAGCGCACCGGCCAAGTCGACGCGCCGCCGCATGCCGCCGGAAAAGCCCTTCACGGGACGGTCGGCGGCGTCGGCGAGGTCGAAGGCGTCGAGCAGCTCGTCCGTCCGCTCCTCCACGCGGGTGCGGCCCAGGTGGTAGAGCCGGCCGATCAAGCGCAGGTTCTCCCGCGCCGTCAGCTGCTCGTCGACCGCCGCGTACTGGCCGGAGGTGCCGATGACGTCGCGGACGCGCGCAGGCTGCGCGAGGACGTCGATGCCCGCGACCCGGGCGGAACCCGCCGTCGGCTGGATGAGGGTGGTCAGGATCTTCACGCACGTGGTCTTGCCCGCGCCGTTCGGACCGAGGATGCCCCGGACCGTTCCCTCCTCGACGGCGAGGTCGAGGCCATCGAGGGCGCGGACCTCCCCGGAGGACGCGGAGTAGACCTTGGACAGGCCCTCCGCTTCGATGATGGACATGTGCGTCCTTTCGGGGATCGGCTGGGGGCCCGGCAGAAGTGCTCGGGCGCCGGAGAAGCCTACCCCGATCCTCGGATGCGCAATAGCCGTCGTCAAGCGAAAGCGGTCGTGGTGCTCGGCCGGGGTGCGGAACGGGAAGCAGCCCGGAAGCAGTCCGGAAACAGTCCGGAACAGTTCCGAAAACCGAACCGGCCCAGGGGTGGCCGGCCCGGCCAAAGTCGACCCTCGGGCCGGCCACGAGTGGGGCGCCCCGCAGGAACTACACCCGGTCGGGCGTGCCGGTGCACCCGGTGGGGCGTGCATTGCGCGAACGACGTAGTTTTAAAGGAGGACTCTTCGAACCGAAAAGTACCCCGCAGCCCGCGAAACGAGCACCCCGATGCCGACCGCGGGCGGCACATGACTGCCCTCATTTTTGCCCCTTGAACCCAGGAGGATCCATGGCGACGCCGGCACCGATCAACCACAGCGACTGGAACGAGCGAGTCATCCTCGCCGAGAAGATGATCCCCCTGCTCGGCCAGCTGCGACGCGAGAAGAACGTCGTCACCTCGATCTTCGGCCGCCTGCTGGAGAGCCCGACCGAGACGTCGATCATCAAGTCGCACCGCTACGCCCGGCGCATCACCTCGCAGGAACTGCCGCTGCAGCAGACGCTGCCGATCATCGAGCAGCTCGTCAAGATGGACCTGGGCACCGCCTCCATCGACCTCGGCGCTCTGGCCACCAAGTACGAGGCCGAGGGCGGCGACCTCGCCGAGTTCCTCGACCGCGAGCTCGCCGACGTCATCGGCACCGCGCACGAGACCCCGAAGGCCGACATCGTGCTCTACGGCTTCGGCCGCATCGGCCGCCTGCTGGCCCGCATCCTCCTGTCCCGCGAGGCCGTGTTCAATGGCGCCCGCCTGCGCGCCATCGTCGTGCGCAAGAACGGCGACGAGGACATCGTCAAGCGTGCCTCCCTGCTGCGCCGCGACTCGGTCCACGGCTCCTTCGACGGCACCATTTCCGTCGACCGCGACAACGACATCATCTGGGCCAACGGCACCCCGATCCAGGTCATCTACTCCTCCGACCCCGCCACCGTCGACTACACCGCGTACGACATCAACGACGCGCTGGTCATCGACAACACCGGCCGCTGGCGCGACCGCGAGGGCCTCGGCCAGCACCTCAAGTCCAAGGGCGTGTCCAAGGTGCTGCTCACCGCCCCGGGCAAGGGCGACATCCCCAACATCGTCTACGGCATCAACCACAAGGGCATCGACGCCGACGAGAAGATCCTGTCGGCGGCGTCCTGCACCACCAACGGCATCACGCCGGTGCTGAAGGTCGTCAACGACAAGTGGGGCGTCGAGTTCGGCCACGTCGAGACGGTCCACTCGTTCACCAACGACCAGAACCTCATCGACAACTTCCACAAGGGCACCCGCCGCGGCCGCGCCGCCACGCTGAACATGGTGCTCACCGAGACCGGCGCCGCCAAGGCCGTGTCCAAGGCGCTGCCGGAGTTCGAGGGCAAGCTGACGGGCAACGCCATCCGCGTGCCCACCCCGGACGTGTCCATGGCCGTGCTGAACCTGACCCTGGAGAACGAGGTCGACCGCGACGAGGTCAACGAGTACCTCCGCGAGGTCTCGCTGCGCTCCGTGCTGCGCCAGCAGATCGACTACATCCATTCCCCGGAGGTCGTGTCCACCGACTTTGTCGGGTCCACTCACGCCGGCATCGTCGATGGCCTGGCCACCATCGCGCAGGGCAAGCACCTGGTGCTTTACGTCTGGTACGACAACGAGTTCGGCTACTCGAACCAGGTCGTCCGCGTCGC